>CBIHQZ010000241.1:0-8186 GCA_966212315.1 uncultured Myxococcales bacterium | reverse complement strand
GGGCGCGTCGTGATCCGGCTGCGTCCCGAGAGCGAGAGCACGTTCCGGGTCGAGGTCGAAGACAATGGCATCGGAATCGCCGAGGCCGATCTCGCGCGTCTGTTCGTCGAGTTCGAGCAGCTGGACGGAGGCATCGGCAAGACGCAGGGCGGAACCGGTCTCGGGCTGGCGCTGACGCGTCGACTCGTGGAAGCGCAGGGGGGCTATGCCGGTGCGACGAGCACGCTCGGCGAAGGGAGCGTGTTCTACGCAGTTCTGCCGCGGCGCGCGACGAACAGCTTTCAGCTACCGGAGCGATTCGTGCGACGCGGCGCAAAGCCCGATGCGCCCTGCATCCTCGTGGTCGAAGACGATCCGCGCGATCAGGCGTATCTGGTGCGTACGCTGACCGCGGCGGGATACGCGATCGAGACCGCGTCGAGCGCGACGCAGGCACTCGCGAGCCTGCACGAACGACACTTCGACGCCGTCACGCTCGATGTCTTCCTCCCCGACGTCAACGGCTTCGATCTGCTCCGCGAGATTCGAAGAGACCCGACCCACGCGAAGCGCCCGGTCATCGTGGTGAGCGTGGATCAAGAACACGCGGGCGCTGCCGGTCTCGCCGTCGACGAGTATCTCGTCAAGCCGGTCGAGGCATCGGCCCTGCTCGATGCGCTGCACCGACTCGGAATCGAAGCCGAGCGAAGCGACGTCCTGGTTGTCGACGACGATCCGGCGGCACTGCGATTGATGGAAGCGACCCTCGCGCAGGCGGGCCATCGCGCGATCTGCGAATCCGACGCAGAAGCCGCGCTCGAGAGTTGCCGCCGATCGCCGCCCGCTGCGGTGATCGTCGATCTGCTCATGCCGCGCGTCGATGGCTTCGAGTTCCTCGATCGCCTGCGTCGAGACCCTTCGCTGCGACATGTGCCGGTGATCGTGTGGAGTGCGAAGGACATCACCGCCGAGGAACACGCGAGGCTGCGAACGCGGTCGCACGCCGTGGTGCGAAAAGGGAGCGCCGTTCCCCTGCTCGACGAGATCCGCGCGCTCTTGCCGCTACCGCGCCGGTAGGGAACTGAACGCTCCAACTCGAACGCGCGACGCCTTGCGGCGAAGGCGATTGCACGACGTGCCTCCGGCGGGAATTCCTCGTGAGAGTGACGCGCCCGAAATACAGCCCGCGGGTCGTCGAACACGATCGCGACGCCAACCTCGAACGGAGTCGGAAACGTGCGACGACCGGGCAGGCCGCGCACATCGCCTGGTCCCACGCCTTCCCTGATCCCCGAGCGTGCACCCGTCCTCACCGACCGGCCGATCGTGATGTCGAACGACCCGTCGTAGCGCGCGAACGTGCCGCGTTTCCACAACCCGAGACGCCGTTCGACCGCGTATTCTGCCTGGATGAACTCCGTCTGGGTCTCACGCATCACTGCCGCCCGTCTCGCGCTCGTGACCGCTTCGCTGCTCCTCGTGGGCTGTCCAGGCGCGCAGCGCGCCGATGCCGGCGACGCCACCCCCGACCACCTCGTTGACGCGCGGGACAGCGGCCTCGATGCGATGGATGTCGCGATGGACGCCACCGCGGACGTCCGCGACGTGCTGCCCGACACGGGCTGCCCGGACGCGAGCGCGTGCGGCGCGATGTGCGTGGATCTGTCGCGCGACGCGCACCATTGCGGCGCCTGCGCGCATGACTGCACGACCCTGCCCGGTGTCCGCGCCGACGGCGTGCGCTGCGTTGCCGGCGCATGTGATGCGACGGGCGCGTGCTTGCCCGGTCGTGCCCACTGCTCCGCGAGCCCCGATGACGGCTGTGAGACCGACGTGACGACGCCGGCGCACTGCGGCGGCTGCGCGACGGCGTGCGCCGAGCCGACGCCCATGTGCTCGATGGGTGCGGACGGCTCGTACGCGTGCGCGAGCGGCTGCGGTGGCGGAACGCCGACGCGCTGCGCGGGGATGTGCGTCGACACGAGCGGCGATCCCTCCCACTGTGGAGACTGCGCGACGGTGTGTCCCGCGCCGGCGCACGGTGCAGCGATGTGCGCATCCAGCCTGTGCGGCATCGCGTGTGATGCGGGCTATCACGGGTGCGGCGGCGCCTGCGTGAGCGACGCCGACCCCGCAACCTGCGGCACGGCATGCGCGCCGTGCCCGACGCCAGCGAACGCGATCGCTTCGTGCGACGGCACACTCTGTGGCGCGCAGTGCAACCCGGGCTTCGCCGACTGCGATGGGAACCCCGCCAACGGCTGCGAAGTCGCGACCCAAGTGACGGCGTCGAATTGCGGAAGCTGCGGCAACGCGTGCGGCACCGGCGAGACGTGCACCGGCGGCGCGTGTCACTGCGGCGCGGGAGCGGTGTGCGCGAGCGGCCAGACATGCTCGTCCGGGCTCTGCTGCCCGGCAGGGCAAAGCAACTGCGGCGGCGTCTGCCGAACGTGCTGCCCGAATTGCAACGGCCGCACCTGTGGAAGCGACGGTTGTGGCGGCAGTTGCGGCACCTGCGACGCGTGCTCGTCCTGCAACGCCTCGTTCGGAAGGTGCCTGGCGGATGGGGCCTCGAACGGACGGGTCTGCGGCGTGGGCGGAGCGGGGCGCTGCTGCGCGGGCGGCGGCTGCATCTCGCCCTGCCTGCCGTCGGGGACCGCGTGCGTGGTCGGCCCCTGCAACGCGAACCACTGCGCTGCGTGCTGCAGCGGCAATCACCTCGCGAGCAGCGGATTCGTGTGCAATTAGCCGCGCAGCGGAGCCGAGCCGATGGAGGGCCTGTCGATCCCTTGATCGGGTCCGTCGACGGCGACGCACACTCCCTTCAGCGCGTCGACGAGTCCAAGGGCTGGTACCGTGGCGATCGCCGCCGGCAGGTCCGATGCGGGGGAGATCGATGTCATGAAAGCTGTCGTGATTCATCAGTACGGCGGTCCTGAAGTGCTGCACTTCGAGGAGATGCCGAAGCCGAGCCCGAAGCCCGGCGAGGTGTTGGTGCGAGTTCGCGCTGCGAGCGTCAACCCGATCGACTGGCAGATTCGGAGCGGCGCGCTGAAGTACGTGATGCGGAAATCATTTCCGCTCGTTCTGGGCGTCGACTTCGCCGGCGAGGTGGCAGAGGCCCCGCCGGGCTCGGGGTTCGCCGTCGGCGACGCGGTCATGGCGTCGATGCACGGTGACACGGGCGCCTTCGCAGAATTCGTCGTGGCCCCGGAGAACATCGTGGCGCGCAAGCCGACGAATATGAGCTTCGAAGAGGCGGCCTCGGTACCGGCCACGTCGATGACAGCGCTTCAGGCGTTGCGCGATCACGCACACGTTCGCGAGGGACAGACGGTGTTGGTGAACGGCGCGTCCGGCGGCGTCGGACTGTTCGCTGTGCAACTGGCGCGCGCGCTCGGTGCGGCATCGGTCACGGCGGTATGCGGCGCGCGCAGCTTCGACATGGTGAAGGGGCTCGGGGCCGACACGTTGGTCGACTACCGCACCACGGACTTCACCAAGCAGCGTACGCACTACGACGTGATCATCGACACGGTGTCCCAGGGCTCGTTCGCCGGGGCCCGCGCCGTCCTGCAGAAGCCGGGTGTCTACGTGACGACGTCGCCGAAGAGTTGGTTCGGCGCGTTCGCGCGGCAGGCGTTGATCAACCCGTTCGTCGCGCAGAAGGCATGCGTGTTCATGCTGAAGACGAACGCCAAGGATCTGGCCTTCGTTGCGTCGCTCATCGAAGACGGGCGCGTGCGAACCGTCATCGACAAGGTCTACCCGGTCGATGCCGTTGCCGATGCCCAGCAATACAGCGCCTCCGGTCGCGCGCAGGGAAAGCTCGTACTGAAATTTCCCGACTGATCGGTCGCGGGTGCGAGCTTCGGATCTCGGTGCTGCGATGCGGTAGCACGATGGACTCAGCGCGCATACGTGGCGACGACGTCGCCCTTGGCGAGCACGTGCCCTGACATTGCTTCGACGATCTCGTCGCGCGTGCACTCGTCGCTGATGTCGAGCGGCCGATCCACCGCGAAGACCTCGAAGTGGTAGTGATGAACTCCATGCCCCGGCGGCGGTGCCGCGCCCACGTAGCCCGAATGCAGGGTGGTGTTCATCCCCCGACGAACCGAATCGGGCTCCTCGAGCTTCTCGTCGACCGTGTGCACCTCCGGATCGATGCCGTGGAGCAGCCAGTGGACGAACTTCAGCCGCGCTCGCGCTGCTCTTCTTCTTCGACCGTCAGTCTCGCCCACGGAACCGCCCGGAGCCGCGCGATCGGAATGGTCGATCCACTCAGCTCGCTGATCCCGTAGGTGCCCGCCTCGATCTTTGCGAGCGCCCGCTGGATGTCGACGAGCAGTTCGCGTTCACGCTGCGCGAGCCCGAGACGCTCCGCTTCTTCTTCCGCCCGCGTCGCGGCGTCCATGGCGTCGGGAAAGTTCCCTTCGTCGGAGTGCGTGCCCGCCGTGACGTTGTCGCCGTGCGAGCGCATGAGATCCTCGCGCTTGGACTCGAGTGCCTTGCGCAGCGAGTCCAGATCGTTCTTGTTCAGGCTCATGACGTTCCCTCGTTCCCTCGATGGCGATGGATGTCGTTGGACGGATGCATCGCGTGTTCTCGTTTGCTTGCCGACCGACTCGCCTTCGAGCGGCGAGCCTGCGCAGGCGGCCAGCCCGAGCGATCGCCGGCATGAGCTGCTCGCCAAGTAGTTGCGTGGCACGCGCAGCGAGATGGCGCGATGACATGGTGCCCAGCAGCCGCCGACGCCTGACGCCGGTTGCTCGACCGACGCGCGAGACGATCCAGGGACGCATCAACGCCCACGCACCTTGCCTACCACGCGCGCCACGGCATCGCTGGCAGATGCAGTGAACCGATTCAGCCCGTGACAGTGGAGCGTGTGAACTCGCCGGCGTGCGCCGTGACGAAGTCGAACATGCTCGTCGGCGTCGCGCCCGTGAGCGTCGTGTAGTCGCTCGACATGCGGTCGTAACGACCGTCGATCGTGAGGGCACCCACCTCCGCGCGCCGCGGAGCGTCCACGCCCCCCCGAAGGACGCTACGACGACGGAATCGGCACCGGCACGACCGCGCTGTCCCGCGCGAGACTGAAGTCGATCACGCGGAAGAACGCGCAAGAGCCCGTCGTCCGCAGGTGCAACGAGACGTTGTACGAGCAGGCCGGCAATCCGCTCGCGGAGGTGTCGAAGGTGATCCCCTGGCTGCCGATCGTGCCGGCGCCGAACGAGAACGTACGGCTGTCGATCACACGCCCGTCCCACGTGCCATTGTGGAACGCGACGATCGCCTCGAGGGTGACGGTGCAGTCCATGGACCCGACCGCGGCACCGATCGCCCCGGTGTAATGACCCGGCGGAAGCAGCAGCGCGGGATCAGGCGCGAGCATCTGGAACGACGGCCACGCGGCCCCGCCAGAGCACACACCCGGCGGCCCGCCGCAGGGGATCGCGCCACCCCCGGTGCTCGTCCCGACGCCGGCGTTCCAGTGATACTGGTACTGCGCGAGCTGGCACTCGCTCCGAAACTGACAGGTCGTCGCGTCACAGGACTGCGTGCAGGGAATCGTGCACGCGGCGACGGTCTGCATCTGCGATCGGATGCAATTGGCAGCAGGGAGATCGTCGATCCGCCCGTTGCAGTCGTCGTCGATGCCGTTGCAAATCTCCGCACGCGGCGCCACCTCGCCCACGCAGGCGCCGAACGATCCACCCGAACAGGTTGCGGTGCCCGCGTGGCACGGACCCACGCCCTCGGTGGCAGCTGCGCCGCCGTAGCAAGCGCGCGGCGCGATCCCGTCGTCGACCGATCCATCGCAGTCGTCATCGATTCCGTTGCAGGACTCCGTCGTCGGAACCACCGAGCAGGGACCCCACGACCCGCCCATGCAGGACTGCGTTCCGCGCGTACCACAGCAGGTCTGCGGCATCGTGCCGGTGCAGGCGCACCCGGCGTTGGCGCTGCCGTCGCAGTTCTCGTCGGCGCCGGCCGGGTCGCAGATCTCCAACGTACCGGGATGAATCGCCGGGTTCGTGTCGTCGCAGTCGGCGGAGTTCGGCACGGCCGGGTGGCCCATGCAGTTGCGAAAGACCGCGCAGGCGACCATCGACGGAGAGCGAGCGTCGCCATAGCCGTCGCCGTCGCAGTCCTGGGTGAACGTGTTGATCGGGAGGCTCTCGTCGATGCTCCCGTTGCAGTTGTCGTCGGCGCCGTTGCACACCTCTGGCTGCGCGGGATGAATCGACGCCGCGGGAAGCGTCAGTGCCGCCGGCGTCTCCACCACGACGTCGGCCAGGTCCGCGCAGTCGTCACCACAGTGACGGCCGCCTGAATCGTCGACGTTGCAACAAGAGGAATCGATGTGGCCGTCACCGTCGCGATCGCCGTCGTGCGTCGTGGCGCTGGCGAAGGTCGTCGCCTCGCAGTCCTCGTCATGCGTCGGATCTAGCCGCACCGGCACGGGTCCGGCCGAGTCGAGGGCACACACTTCGGCGTTGCCCGGGAAGCGATGCGGATCGTGGTCGTCGCAATCGTCACCGCAAGGGTACGCGCCGTGGCCATCGACGTCTTCGTCCGTGCAGTGCTCCACGCAACGCCTGGTTCCCTCGATGCAAGTCTCGGTCGGCGTGCAGGGTGTGGCGATGGACGGGGCGACGCATCCGTGCGCATCGGCACCCACGGCCCCCGGCTGACACCATTCGAATCCGTTGCAGAAAACATGGTCGTCGCAGTCGATGTCGCGACGACAGAGAGAGTCGTCATCGACATCACCGGGAACGTCGGACTGGGTTGCGTCGTCGGTCGGACCGTCGGCGGCCGCCGGCGACGTGCAGGCCGAAAACACGAGCGCCACGGCCAGAAAGGAAATGGAACGGAACCCGAATACTGATGCCTTCATCGATCGCTTCACCCCGCGGCGATCCTACGCAGCGTCGACTGCGGGCTCAATCGGGGACATTCACGACGACCGAACGCGAATCGATCGCTCGCCGACACCCGGGATCGTGAACAGGACACCGCCACGACGTCGGTTGCAGAACGCTCGCGAGCACGGGTAGGCACGCCATCACTGCTTCGTCACCATCGGCGCTTCGACATTGCGTCGTGCGTGCGAATCCTCCCCCCGGGGAGGACCGATACTTCGCCGTGAACCTCCGCCACCGAGGACCGTGTCGACGCGCGTCCAGGGGTGCGATCATGGACCCGGATGACAGATCTCGAGGCGCGGCTCCGTGACCTACTCGTCGCGAACGGATGGGAGGAACGAGAACGGAATCAGTTCTCGCGTGCAGACCAGCGCGTGGACATCGTCCCGGACATGCAGGTCGCTCGCTTCCTGACGCGCGGATTCATCGTGGAAGTGTCGATGCCGGGGGCGATCGCGTGGGTCGTGCAACGCAACGATGCGATGGGCGCGGATGGCGGGGACTGACACGCGAGTCGCTTCGCGCGTGAATGCCACTGCGTGACCCTCGCGGTTGTCGTCGCACCGCAGCGGATCGACTCACGCTCGCTCGTCGCGGCTTCGCTCCGTGCGTCGATCGGCAATCTCGAGACGAGCGGCCTCTGCTCAGAACCGGCGCCCTGTCTTCCGCACCCGCTCCGTCTCACTCGCGCTGTCGATGCGCCGCGGTCCCGTGTGCCGCCGCTCTCGTGGCGTACTGACCTCTGGCCGCGCGAGCTGGCTCATGGCGCCCGCCTCGTCGTCGGCCATCGAGAAGGTCAGCGTAGGCGCGAGGATCGGAAACATGGCGAGCACGATCGCGGACACCGTGCGCGACGTGGAGAGCACGACCCAGCGCGGGATGCGGTCCGCATGCGCTTGTGCCCAGCGCAATCCCCGCATGGGTGTACCGGGGGCGAACGCGAACATCGCGCGCATGTCGAGGATGGCGCCGACCTCCGCGTCCATTCGCTCGAGCAGACGTTCCGCGTCGCGTTGCACAGCGGTCTGCAGCGGCACGTCGACGTAGCCGTGCGCAGTCCAACGCAGCACGCCCGTTCCGATCGCTTCCACATCGAAGTGGCTCTTCACCTTGGTCGCACCCCCGTCGCGCGGACTCTCGTTCGCGCGGGATGTAGGTAACAAGGCTCAGCGAGACGAGTCTTCGACCAGCCCGTGCGGCTCTTGGGGGCCATCGGGTTGATCCGCCGCCCTCCCCCTTGATTCGAAGCTGTCGATAAACTCAGAGGTGCGG
>CBIHQZ010000240.1:0-8230 GCA_966212315.1 uncultured Myxococcales bacterium | reverse complement strand
CGTACCTCGCGCGCCTCGCGATAGACTCGCGCGGCGATGACCCCACGATCCGCAGTGCACTCGACGTTTGCTCGCGTGACCGTGTGTGCACTCGTGCTCGCCGTCGCGACATCGCTCGCACCGACCGCTGCATCCGCACAGACGCGCGCGCCACGCCGCTCCACGACCACCGCACCCGCCGCCGTTCACGCGGCCTGCATCGCCGCACGCCCGCTCGCCGCGGGTGACGTCGTCGAAGATTCCACCGCGGGAAGTGCCGACCGCTTTCACGCGCAATGCGGCGATGGCACCGCGTCGCCCGATGCTGTCTATCGCCTCCATGTCGCCGCGCCCTCTCGCGTCGTGCTGCAACTCGAGGCCGACTACGACTCCGTGTTGCAGCTTCGTTCCGAGTGCGAGCGCGACGCATCCGAGCTTGCGTGCAACGACGACACCGGCGACGCGCGTCATTCGTATGTCGACACCAGCGTCGAGCCCGGCGACTACTTCGTCGTCGTCGATGGCTATCGATCGGCGAACGCGGGTCACTACGCGTTGCACGTGAGCGTCACGCCTTCGGGAACACCCACCGCCGCGCTCATCGCTCCGTCCTCGAGCGCATCGCCGGACCCCGCGACATCGTCGTCACCGGCAGACGTTTCGTCGTCGCGACTGTTCACCGGCCCTGCGGTCATCACCGGTGACGGCGCCGCCGAAGGCATCGACGGCCGTGCCGTGTTCGCCAAGCGACTGATCACACCGCGCGGACTCTCCGCCAACACCGTCGATCGACCGGCACCGCGATTCCACGTCGACGCACTCGGGCTCGACGGCGCCGTCGTCGCGCAGGGCGAGACCGACGACGAAGGACGATTTCATCTCGCGGTTTCGCGCGGCGCCTCCGTGCGCGTGCGTGTCGTGAGTCGCACGGCGTACCTCGGCAACGATCTTCGCGTCGTGGACCAGCCCGTTCACGATCGACTCTACGAAGTGAGCACCGACTACTTCGTCGTGCGCGGCGGCGACCGCGTGCGATTGCGCGCCGACGTTGGCGGCGACGAACCAGCCGGTGCGTTCAACATCCTCGCCGGCTTCGTGCACATGCTTCCCTTCGTGCAGCGAGGCTTCGGCCACGCCCTCCCGCCCCTCTTCGCGTTCTGGAAACGCGGCAACAACCAGAGCCTCCCCGTCGGCTACATCACCGCGTTCATCCGCCAGTACCGCGCACATCCGGGCGCGTTCGCACTTCAGGTGATGGGCGGCGAACAGGGCCGCGAAGACATATCCGACAGCGATCACTTCGACGACCCGATCATCCTCCACGAGTTCACTCACTTCGTGATCGACACGATGGTCGGCAACTTCTCCACCGGCGGCCCGCACGGCTGGAGCGAGTTGCACATCAACGGTCTCGCGCTCAACGAAGCGGTCGCATCGGTCGTCGCGGGCGCGGTGATCGGCGACGCGCGCTACTGGGACACGATGGGTGTCGAGCCGCACGGACGCGTCGTCGTCGACGTCGATCAAGAGAGCATGATCGAGAGCGTCCGCGGCGTCGGGAGCGAAGCGACCAATCAGATGATCCAGTGGGATCTGGTCGACGGCGCCGAAGGCATCCCCGATCGAGACGGCGACGGGATCGCGCTCGGTCTCTCGGGTCTGTTTCGTCTCTATGCGAGCTTTCACGACGATCGCGAGTCGCTCCCCGACATCGTCGCCATTCTCGAGCGCGGCATCCAGCTCGGGATGTTCACGCGTGCGCAAGCCACCGCGCTTCTGCTTCATCCCGAAGCACAAGGCTTCACGCTCCCGCCGACGGGCCTCGACATCTACCCGGCCGACGTCGCGCTCGGTTCGCGCACGGTCGGCAAGATCGACGGTCAGACGCAACCAGCACCATCCGGCGGCCGCAATGTGCCGAGCAACGGGTTCGATGCGAACCGCTTGTATCGCCTGCGCGTGACGGCGCCGCATACGTTGCGCGTGCGCCTGCGAATCGAAGGCGACGGTACGCAGGAGAGCGGCACCGATCTCGACCTCGCGGTGTTCGGGCACGATTACGACATCGTCGGCGTGAGCGACGGCGTCGGTCCGCTCGAGAACGTCACCGTGCAGGTGCAACCCGGCACGTACTTCATCTGGGTGCGCGACGGCGATCAGAGCCGCAGCAGCGAGACCGTCGGCACCGCGGGCAATCGCGCGAATTTCACGCTCGAGGTCGACTGATCCGCGCGCCGCGTTGACAACGACACCCACCCTCGGACAAATCGCGAGCCCACCGCATGCCCCTTCTGCGTTCCATCGTCTCGGTTGCCTCGATCACGCTCGCGCTCGCGAGTGGTGCATGCGCGGGCGCTTCCTCGGCGCAGCGCACGCAATCGCGCCGGCAGGGTCACCGCGCGACGATGACCGCGCTCGGATTCCGCCCGATCGGCACGCCCTCGAATGGTGTGATCACACGCGGACAGACGGTTCGTACCACCGCGCATCTCACGGGCGGGTCCTGCTACCGCATCGTGGCGCTCGGCGATGGCGACGCGCTCGATCTCGAGGTCGCGCTCGTGTCACCGAGCGGGCAGCGTGCGGCCGCGAGCGAGACCTCGGGTGCCGACGCGAGTGTTCGCTACTGTCCGACCGAAGACGGTGATTTCGCGATGACGCTCGCCGCGCGCGCGGGCAACGGCGAGTACGAACTCGGCGTGTGGGAAGATCGCGCAACGGCAGGCGGCGTCGGCGACGAAGTGCAGCGCGGCACCTGCGAAGCGCCCTACGTGCTCGACTTCGCGCATCCCGTCGAAGGGAGCACCGCGAACGCTCGCGACAACACCTCGGGCACGTGTCTCCGTGGGCGCGGGCCCGACGTGATCTACACGCTCGCGGTTCCGACGCGCCGTCGCGTGACCATCACCGTGCGCACCGACTTCGACGCGGCGCTCTATCTCCAACACGACTGCGGCGCGAATCAGACCGAGATCTCGTGCTGCAACCTCGCCGTCGTGCGTGGCGTCTCGCGCATCGACACCGTGCTGGATGCAGGGAGCTATTTCGTCGTCGTCGACAGCGTCGAGAACGGCCGTCGCGGGCGCTTCACCCTCGAAGCGCAACTCGGCGAGGCGCCCGAACTCGCGCAGGTCTGCGCATCGCTTCCTGCGATCACACCGAGCACGCCGGGGCACCCGCAGCCTGCCATTCACGCCAGCACCTCGGGACGCCCGGACTTGATGCGCGCCTCGTGTGCCGAAGGGCGTTTTCCGGGGCCGGATCAAGCGTACGCACTCGCGCTCACCGAATCGTCACGCGTGCGCGCCTCGCTCGCCGCCGATGGCGAGTGGGATCCTGGGCTCTACGTTCGCAGCGGTTGCGTGAGCGAAGACACCGAGGTCGCGTGCAACGACGACGCGGGCGATGCGCAACACGCGCGCATCACGCGCACGCTGGTGGCGGGGTCGTACGCGATCGTTGTCGACGGCTACGTCGCGGGTTCGCAGGGTGACTTCGCGCTCGAAGTGGAGACTGCGCCCGCAGCGGGCTCGGGTGTCGCGAACGACGCGTGCGATACCGCCGCGCCGTTGGGACTCGATACGTCCGTCGAAGGCGACACGTTCGCGGCGCACGACGATGTGAGCGGCTCGTGCGGCGGCGGCGACGGCGCGCCCGACGTGATGTACCGACTGAACGTTCCGCGTCGATCGCACGTCACCGCGGAGCTGACTCGCAGCGGTCTCGGCGAGACGGTCGCGTCGTCGCGGATGTACTTCGTGCGCGGATGTGGTGGCGCGCGCGGGGAAGCTTCGTGTGGGCGAGGGCGCGTCGATGCCGTGCTCGCGCCCCGCCCAAGGTTGCACGGGGTCGACGGCGCATCGCGCGACGACTTCGGTCGGTTCACGCTGCAAACGCAGAGCGACGATGCCGCCGGCGTCGATGCGGCGTGTCGCAACGTCCCCGCGATCACACCGGGACAAACGGTGCGCGGCACCACCGCAGGCGCCGATCGGTTGCACGCCAGCTGCGGCAATCGCGCGCAGAGCCCCGACAAGGTCTATTCGCTGCGACTAACCGAGCGCCGTCACGTCACGCTCGCGCTCCAGGCGCAATTCGA
This sequence comes from uncultured Myxococcales bacterium, assembly GCA_966212315.1. GTDB lineage: Bacteria > Myxococcota_A > Polyangia > Polyangiales > CBIHQZ01. Next base: position 4,152 of record CBIHQZ010000240.1, on the reverse strand, counting down.
CAGCGTGCTGTCATTGCGCGGCGCCTGCGAACGCGAGTCGAGCGAGATCGCGTGCAACGACGACGACACCTCGCAACGCACCTCGCGCATCGACGCCGATCTCGACCCCGGCACGTACTACGTGGTCGTCGATGGCTTTCATCAAGGCAACGCGGGCAACTTCACGCTCGACGCGACGCTCGGCGAGCCGCGCCCGCCAACGCCCGTCACCCTCGGCGCATCTTCACCTCCGCCCGCGCGGCAGCCGACACCGCGCGCGAGCGGAGCACCCGTTCCGTCACTCCCCACTGCGAATCCTTGCAGTGGCGGAGGGCCGGGCGCGGGGCACTGACCGTCGGAGCGAGACACACACAGAGATGGCGACACACAAAGCGTGGGGCGGTCGGTTCAGTGAAGATCTCGACGAGGCCGCGTCCGCGTTTCTCGCGAGCGTCGAGGTCGACAAGCGACTCGCCGACGTGGACATCCGCGGCTCGATCGCTCACGCCGAGATGCTTGCAGCGACGAAGGTCATCAGCGATGCCGATCGTGATGCGATCGTGAAGGGGCTCGAAGGCATTCGCGCCGAGATCGCGGCCGGCAAGTTCCATTGGGACGCGGCGCGCGAAGACGTGCACATGAACATCGAGGCGGTGCTGATCGAACGGATCGGTCCCGCCGGCGGCAAGCTCCACACCGGGCGTTCGCGCAACGACCAGGTCGCCACCGACCTCCGTCTGTTCGCGCGCGAGTCCGCTCAGCGAGTTGCCGGTGCGGTCGATCGCCTCGCCCACGCGCTCGCGACGCGCGCGCACGACGAGATCGACACGTTGTTGCCCGCGTACACGCACATGCAGCGCGCGCAGCCGAATCGACTGGGCCATCACCTGCTCGCCTACGTCGAGATGCTCGATCGCGATCGCTCGCGTCTCGACGACGCCGCGAAGCGCATGAACGAATGCCCTCTCGGCGCGGGCGCGGTCGCAGGAACCACGTTCCCGCTCGATCGCGAACGCGTCGCCAAGGCGCTCGGATTCGATCGTCCTTCGCGAAACAGTCTCGATGCGACCGCCGATCGCGACTTCATCGCCGAGCTGCTCGCTGCGCTCGCCATCTGCGCCACGCATCTGTCCCGCCTCGCCGAAGAACTCGTGCTCTGGAGCACACAGGAGTTCGCGTTCGTCGAGATGGCCGACGCGCACACCACCGGCAGCTCGATGATGCCGCAGAAGAAGAACCCCGACGTCGCCGAGGTCGTGCGCGGCAAGACCGGCCGCGTCGTGGGCGACCTGATGGCGATGCTCACGATCCTGAAAGGGCTGCCGCTCGCGTACAACCGCGACCTCCAGGAAGACAAGCCGCCGATGTTCGACGCGGTCGACCAGGTCGAAGCGTGTCTCACCGTGCTCGAGCGCGTGGTGCTCGCGATGAAGTTCCGCCGCGACCGCATGCGTGCCGCACTCGGTGCCGGCTTCGTGAACGCGACCGAGGTGGCCGATTATCTCGCAGCGCGCGGGGTGCCATTCCGCGATGCCCACGCGGTCGCCGGGCGTCTGGTCGCGCGCGCGATCGAGCAAGGGACCGATCTCGCGTCGCTGCCCATCGAGACCTTCCGCGAAGAGAATCCCGCATTCGCACCAGACGTTTTCACCGCACTCGACGCGGAGAACGCGATCGAGCGCCGCACCCTCACGGGCGGCCCGGCCCGCGCCCGTGTGGTCGAGGCCGCGCAGGCCGCACTCGTGCGCATCGACGCCCGTCTCGCCGCATCGCGCACCGCGCCATAGACACGTCCCGCCGCATCAAACGTCGACGCAGTGTTTGCACTCCACGCGCGCAACACGTTCGGTTGACCTTGCTCCGTTCAGCGCGTACCTACGCCCGCGCAAGGAGTAACGCCGTGGCAAAAGAATCGCTCGGACTTCTCGGATACGATTCGTTCCACTTCGCGGTCGAGAACTTCGAACGCTCGCGCGAGTTCTACACGCAGAAGCTCGACTTCATCGAGATCGCGCGTTCGGGCAAGACCCTCGCCGAACGCTCGGGACAGGAGTCGATCGTTCTGGCCGCCGGCGACGTGCGCGTGTGCGTCTCGCACCCGACGAAGCCGACCTCGAAAGCTGCGCGCTTTCTCAAGCGGCATCCGTGCGGAGTGATGTCGCTCTCGTTCCTCGTGAAGGACATCCAGCACGCGTGGAGCTTCCTGGAGAAGCGCGGCGCCACGATGCTCTCGGAGATCCTCACCGACGAGCGCGACGGCGGGAGCTACCGCTCGTTCGAGATCGCCACGCCCCTCGGCGACCTGAACTATCGCTTCATCGAGAAGAAGAACTACAAGGCCTTCGCGCCGGGCTTCGACATCATCCCGCACGAAGATCGCCCGAATCAGTTCGGCATCAGCGTGATCGATCACGTCACGTCGAACATGCGCACCATGGCGCCGTTCCTTCTGTGGCTCGAGCACGTGCTCGGCTTCGAGCGGTACTGGGAAGTGTCGTTCCACACCGAGGACGTCAAGAGCGGCGGCGAGCATGGCTCGGGGCTCAAGAGCATCGTGATGTGGGATCCGCCGAGCGGCGTGCGCTTCGCGAACAACGAACCCCTCCGTCCGTTCTTCAACGAATCGCAGATCGCGAAGTTCGTCGAAGACAACGCCGGCGCCGGTGTCCAGCACGCGGCCCTGATGCTTCCGCATCTGGTCACCGCGGTCGAAGCGCTGCGCAAGCGTGGCGTCGAGTTCCTTCCGGCACCCGGCGCGTACTACGACTCGATGCCCGAGCGATTGAAGGCCACGAAGATCACGAACCTCAGCGAGTCGATCGAGACGCTCCGCAAGCACGAGATCCTGGTCGATGGTCGCGACGACAAGTTCATGCTGCAGATCTTCATGAAGGAAGCAGCGAACCTCTATCGCGAGACGAAGGCCGGTCCGTTCTTCTTCGAACTCATCCAGCGCGGCGGATACCCGGGCTTCGGTGAAGGAAACTTCCGCGCGCTCTTCGAGTCGATCGAGCGCGAGCAGAAGACCGTGCGCTGATCAGTCGCGCGACAAGTCATTCCCTCTAGTCACCTCCCGGATCTTCGGTACATTGCGCGCATGCGCATCGCATGCATCCGCATCTCTTCGACGCGTCGACTTGCACTCGAACGAGACGGCGAGATGTACCTCGCGCACGAGCTCTCCCAAGCGCTCGGCACCCCCTCGGTTCCCCGCGATTTCGACGCACTCTTCGCCGGCGATTGCTTCGGCACGATAGAGACCCTCGAGCGACTCGATCGCTCGTTGATCTCCGGCAATCGTCCCGCGGTCGCGAAGGTCACGCCCGCGACGTACACGTACGAAGCGCCCGCGCCGCGTGGTTGTCAGCTCCTCGACTTCTACTGCTTCGAGCAGCACGTCACGACCGCGCGCAGCAAGCGCAACCTCGGCGTGCCGCCCGAGTGGTACGAGGTCCCGGCGTACTACCGCTCGAATCCGCGCGCGCTCTTCGGTCACGACGCGACCATCCCGTTCCCGCCGTCGGAGACCGCGTGCGATTACGAACTCGAGTTCGCAGTCGTGCTCGGACGCAGCGCGCGTGATCTGTCGCCGGCCGAAGCGGAGAAGGCGATCCTCGGCTACACGATCTTCAACGACTGCACCGCGCGCATGGGTCAGCGGAAGGTCATGGCGGTCGGTCTCGGTCCCAACAAGGGCAAAGACTTTGCGTCGCAGATCGGCCCGGTGATCGTGACGCCCGACGAGATCGGCGACGTCGCGCAGGTGGAACTCACCGCGCGCGTGAACGGCGAAGAGTGGTCGCGCGGAAAGTTCGGATCCGCGGAGTACACCTTCGGCGAGATGATCGCGTTCGCGTGCGAAGGCATCGAACTCGCCGCCGGCGACGTACTCGGGTCGGGCACGCTCGGTGGCGGTTGCGGTCTCGAACTCGACAAGTTCCTGAAGGACGGAGACGTCGTGGAACTCGAGGCGTCGAAGGTCGGCGTGCTCCGTTCGAAGGTCGGTCGTGCGCCGGCACCGCCTGGTTTCAAGCACGAGCGCCGGCACCCCGCGAAGTAGCGCGTTCGGGTGGACCTCACCCCCGGCTGCCGCCGCGCCCCTCTCCCTCCGACGCCACCGCGCATCGCGAGAACGCAGGCGTCGTCGAGAGAGGGGCTTGAACGATGGTGACG
>CBIHQZ010000239.1:0-8230 GCA_966212315.1 uncultured Myxococcales bacterium | reverse complement strand
CGGACTTGTTGTTCGCGGCGATGAACGCACCCGACTTCGATCACGCCGCGGTCTGCGGAATCTGCGTGCGCGTCACCGGCCCGATGGGTTCGGTTACCGTGCCGATCACCGACTTGTGCCCCGAGTGCGCGACCGGTGCGCTCGATCTCTCGCCGACGGCTTTCACGCAGATCGCGCAGCTCTCGGCCGGACGTGTCCCGATCAGCTGGCAAGAGGTGCCGTGCGACGTGACGGGCAACGTGGTGTTCCACGTCGACCAGGGCACCAATCCCTATTACCTCGAGATCAACGTTCGCAATCATCGCAACCGCGTGGTGTCTCTCGAACGACGTCTCGCCGACGGCTCGTGGCATGCGCTCGCGCGACGTGACGACAACGTATGGACCGAGAGCCCGAGCGACGCGCCACTGTCCACCGCACACCTTCGCGCGATCGATGTGCGCGGTGACGTGGTGGAAGGCGACGCGCCGGTGACTCGCAATACGGATGCGAACGCGAGCGCGCAGTTCGCGGCGTGTACGCCGTAGCTTTTCGCGCGTGCGCGCCACGTACCGAATCGCGCGTCCCGCCGTTCAGCTCGCATTCGCGAGGAAGATTCGCGCGCGCTCGAATTCGTCGTTCGTGAGCGTGTCGCGCAGCCAGAGAAGTGCTTCGTCGGCCGACGTGCAGAGGCGTCGCGCCGGATGCGCCGACTCGCGTACGAGCCGTGTCATCTGCAGCAGCGCGGTCGGTGCGTCACTCGCGACGAGCAACACGCTCTTCTTCACGCGCGGGTTGAACGTCGTGAGCATCGCGAGCGCTTTGTCCGCCACGGCGGGCGGGAAGATCCGCAGCGCTCGCCAGTCCGCGCAGATGATCGCCTGCTGATCAGGCGGGATCGCACTGATCGCGGCGCGAATCATCGCGATCATCTCGTCGACGTCGGCGACGGTGCGGTACGAGCGTGCGCGGATTTCTACGAGGCGACCGGTCGTGCGCTGCAATTCGTTCGAGGCCATGCGCGGAGTGTATCGCCCGCGTGGTCGAATCGTCCTTGCGACTGCAGCACGCGTCTCACGGTCCGCGTCTCACGGTCCGAGATTCGCGCTCGCCACCCATCCGAAGCGCCGTCCGTCCGGCGTGTCGACGTACCCGTACACGAACTCGAGTCGTGCATCGCTGTTCTCGCTGCATGCCTGGTAGAGATACGACGACACGCGCGGGACGCCGTTCGCCGCGAAGAAGTGCACCGGTCGCTCTGTCGTCGATGCCGGCACGGTGTCGCTCGAAACGCCGCCGTTCCCCGGCAATCCGAAGAGCACGTTCACTTGCGCGGGCTCGCTCGCCCACGTGCGGCGCACGTAGTAGTCCGATGCGTTGCTCCCGCCCGACGTGTACGCGAGCCGCAGCTTGCGATCCGCGAGATCGCGCGCGAGCCCGGGCGTGTGAACGAAGTAGCTCGTATCGACCGCTGCACCGACCAGCGTGTACGGCGTGAACGTTCCACCCGGGTCGCGTGCGGTGACCGTCGGAATCGACGTCACCGAGCGATCGGTGATGGCGCTCTCGGGCATCCATCCCGACACGAGCCCCGTCTCGCCCGCGGCGTTGCGCGTGTGCGCCGCGAACACGTACACGTGCGAGACGCCGCCGAGGGTGCGGCGCACGCCATAGTTGATCAGCGCATACGTGTCGGTGATCACGCCTCGCTCGTCGCCGAAGCCATTGCGCAGCGGCGGATTGCCGGTGATCGGCCAGCGCGTACACGCCGCGTTGTGTCGCGCGAGATCGCCCTCGCACGCCCCGCCGGTGGTGCGGCGCGCACGATTGCCACCAACCGGATTCGGGAGACGCGCGTTGTACGCGTTGTGAAAGTTCGCGGGCTCGGGCGGATCGCCCCCGACTTCCTGGGTGCGATACGCGTTGTAGGCGGCGACGTAGCGCGACACGAAATCGCTGCGTGAATACATGTGCCAGCGATTCGCGCTCGAGCGGCGCACCGATCCGGCACTGATCACGGCGGCCATGCGCGGCGGATCGAACTGATGTCGACGTGCGACGCTCGGACGCGCGAGGTATGCCGCGATGATCCCGGCCGCGAAGCGCGGCGTGTCCGCCATGCGCTGACGACAAGTCCACTCGGCGCTGTGGCCGGGTGCTGGCGTGATCGGCATGAGCGCCGCCCGCGCGACCGACGTGCAGGTGCGTCCGCGAACGAACGCGAACGTCGCAACGCTTCCGGCATCGGTGTCGCAGTTGTCACCCACGACCAATGCCGCGATCACGCTCGCGCGCGAGACGTATCGCAGGTCCGCCATCGCGCGCACGTCATCGCCGTAGCGACGCACGCAACGACACGCGCGACTCGCGGAACCATCGATGCGTCCGCCGCGCGGAAGCACGCGCTCGTGACTGAAGCGATACTCGATGCCGCCGCCGAATCTGCGGAATCCGTGGGCCGGGTCGAGGTAGCCGCGCGAGCGGTGGTGACGGAGCATGATCGCGTCATCGACGATCTCGCCGGGCCCTTCGAGAATCAGCGGCGAGATGTCTGCGCCCGGAGCGCCGTAGTCGTCGTGCGCGGACTCGTCCTCGGTCTCGTCGTACGCAGTGTCGTCGGGGAGCGGTTCTTCCTCGACGATGTCGGTGGGCAGGGTGATCGCCGGCGGCGTCGCGAGGACTTCGATCGACCGCGTCGTGGCGACACGCGCACCGTTTGCTCCGTCGAACCACGCCGACAGTTCGTGGTGCCCCGCGGTCGCGATCTCGGCGCTGAAATACCAGCCGTGATCATCGCGGCAGTCTTCTTCGGGCTGCGACGGATCGCACGCGCCGATCTCGTGTCCGTCGACCGCGAAGTGCACCACGCGTGCAGCGATGTTCTGCGTGTAGACGCCAACCTCGAAGCCCTCGTCGATCACGACACTGTCGCTGGCGAGCGGCGTGATCCAGTGAAGCGACTGCGGGTCGAGCGCTTCGATGTCGGTCTCGTCGGCAGCAGCGCCATCGGAACCGACGCACGCGGCGATCGACATCGACGCGAGGACAATGCAGGTCGCCCGGAGCACTCGTCGAATGCAGGCCATCGATTCCCTTTCGACTGGGTCGTCGTGACGCGAAGCGCGCATCGTACGCCGATTCGCAGCGACGACTGCGCGTTCGTCCGCGCAATGTGATCGCGCGTTCCTCGCGGTTCCACGCGCCGCGTTCAGCAGCCGGTGGATCGCGTCGCGTAGCCCCGGTCGTAGTCGGCCAGGATCGAACGCAACCGCGTCTCGGCCGACGCGAGGTCCGGAAGCGATGGGGCGAGTCGGCGAACTGCGCGCAACGCGTCGAGGTCACCCGATCGCAACGCATCGATCCCGGCAACCAGGGCGGCGCGGTATCGCTGGTGGTAGTCCGTCCGCGCCACGGTGACGGCGAGTAGGTCGTCGAGACCCTCGGCGCGTGATCGGTCGCCGAAGTAACCGACGAGGACATTCACGAGGTCATCAAGCTCGGTGCTGTTCATGGAAAGTCTCGCGCGTTCAGATCGCCAGCCCGCCACCTCGATGGATGGCGCCTGGCGAACGCATCACGCTGTCCAGTCGATCCAGCCCCTCTTTCGACGACGCCGAGGTCCGCGCGTCACCGGTGGCGTCGGAGGGAGAGGGGCAGGCGGCAGCCGTGAGGTCCGCTCCCGCCCCTCTATAGAGGAGGAGCGACCCACCCGACTGGCGCGCGCGATGCAGAACGCCGCGAGCAATCCCGTCCTCGCCGGGTCGATGCCCGATTGCCAAGCTCGCCGTGATCGCCCGCTAGTTCGCCGCCCTCCGTCCGCACTAGGATCCCCAGCCCCCCGCGGACCGACTCGACTTTCTTCGCCGCCACGCCGCCCCGACCACCCGCGCCGAGCTCGGTACGCAATTCGCGTTCCGGGTACTTGATACGCCCGGGGGGATGCACTAAAGCAATCGCCCTGCCGAGGAGTCTCCCCGTTTCGCCACGGGGTGACGGATTACGTCCAACGCTTCGAACAAACCACGGGGCTGTCGCGGCTTCCACCGCGATGGCGAGCGCTCATCGGAGAGATCTCTCCTCGGTCGTGAGCGAACCCGAAACCGCTATGTGGAGGCTGGGAGCCGAGCAGGAACTCCGTCCGAGAGCACCACCGCTGAATCGCGCGAACGAACGAGACGCGAAGCGGCAGTGAAACCGCAGCGAAGCCTTCACGAAGTACGACGGTCGTACGGAGTGATCGCAACGCCCACGGAATCACCGCCGACGTAGATCTCGCAACGACGCACGAAGCAGCGGCAGCCGTCGAATCCGCTGTCCGAGTCATACTACTCCGGCGCGAATCACGCGGTGCACTCGCGGGGTCCATCGGTTCCCTGTCACGGGAGACCTAATGGGAACCGCGATCCAGTCCAATTACCGCGCGCGCAAGAGCTTCGGGAAGATCTCGAAGGTCATCGACGTCCCGAACCTCATCACGATTCAGAAGGCTTCGTACGAGAAGTTCCTTCAGGCCGACACCGACCCGAAGGACCGCAAGGAGTTCGGTCTCCAGGGCGTGTTCCGCTCGGTGTTCCCGATCAAGAGCTTCGACGAGAGCGCCGAACTGGTGTTCCGCGAATACCAGCTCGAGAAGCCGAAGTACGACGTCGACGAGTGCCGCCAGCGCGGCATGACGTACGCGGCGCCCATCAAGGTCACGATCGAACTCATCACCTACGAGGCCGCCGGCCCGGGTGGTGACCGCCCCGTCCGCGACATCAAGCAGCAGGAAGTCTACTTCGGCGAGATCCCGCTGATGACGGACACCGGCACGTTCATCATCAACGGCACCGAGCGCGTCGTCGTCTCGCAGCTTCACCGCTCGCCGGGCGTGTTCTTCGATCACGACAAGGGCAAGACGCACAGCAGCGCGAAGCTTCTCTTCAGCGCGCGCGTGATTCCGTATCGCGGTTCGTGGCTCGATTTCGAGTTCGACCCGAAGGACATCATGTACGTGCGCATCGACCGCCGTCGCAAGCTTCACGCGACGGTGCTCCTGCGCGCGCTCGGGTTCACCACCGAGCAGATCCTCAACTACTACTACGACTCCGAGACGATCTTCCTGATCGGCAAGGACAAGCTCTCGAAGAGCATCGAGTTCAACATCCTCGCGGGTCAGCGTTCGACGGCCGACATCAAGGTCGGCGGCGACGTGATCGTGAAGAAGGGGACGAAGTTCACGAAGGCGGCCGTCAAGAAGCTCCGCGACTCCAAGGTCGAGAAGCTCGAAGTCGACCCGACGGAAGTGGTCGGACGTGTCGCGGCGAGAGACATCGTCGATCCGGAAACCGGCGAAGTGATCGTCGGCGTGAACGAAGTCGTGACGGAGTCGAAGCTCGAAGCACTTCGCAAGGCGAAGATCGACAGCTTCAAGGTTCTCTTCATGGACGGCCTGCTCGTGGGCTCGTTCCTCCGCGACACCCTCGTCGCCGATCGCTACGACGATCCGGAAGGCCCGATGGCGGGTCTCGTGCGCCAGTACGGGCACACGATCGCCGGGCAGATCGACATCTACCGCAAGCTTCGTCCCGGTGACATTCCCGAGCCGAAGGAAGCCACCAAGCTTCTCGAGAACCTGTTCTTCAATCCCGAGCGCTACGACCTCTCGCGCGTCGGTCGCTTGAAGTTGAACTACAAGTTCTACAAGGACCGCCCCGTCGAGAAGCAGCCGGCGCTCGATCTCCAGGTGCTCACGAAGGAAGACATCCTTCTGACCGTCAAGCACCTCATCGAGATCAAGAACGGCCGCGGCTCGGTCGACGACATCGACCATCTCGGCAACCGCCGCGTCCGCGCGGTCGGTGAGCTTCTCGAGAACCAGTACCGCATCGGTCTCGTGCGAATGGAGCGCGCCATCAAGGAGCGCATGTCCATCTCGCCCGAACTCGACCAGATGATGCCGCACGACCTCATCAACGCGAAGCCGGTCTCCGCGGTGGTGAAGGAATACTTCGGCAGCTCGCAGCTCTCGCAGTTCATGGACCAGACGAATCCGCTCTCGGAAGTCACGCACAAGCGTCGTCTCTCCGCGCTCGGACCGGGTGGTCTCACGCGTGAGCGAGCAGGCTTCGAAGTGCGCGACGTTCACGCCACGCACTACGGTCGTATCTGCCCGATCGAAACGCCGGAAGGTCCGAACATCGGTCTCATCGCGTCGCTCAGCTGCTACGCGCGTGTGAACGAGTACGGCTTCGTCGAGACCCCGTATCGCCCCGTATCCGAAGGACGCGTGAGCGAGAAGGTCCAGTGGTACAGCGCGCTCGAAGAAGAAGGCCAGCACATCGCGCAGGCGACTGCTGTTCGCGACGAGCAGGGCAAGTTCACCGAGACGCTCGTGTCGGCTCGCTTCAACGGCGAGTTCAAGCTGGTGCTCCCGGATCAGGTCACGCTGATGGACGTGTCACCGAACCAGATGGTGTCGGTCGCCGCGGCGTTGATTCCGTTCCTCGAGCACGACGACGCGAACCGCGCACTCATGGGTGCGAACATGCAGCGCCAGGCGGTGCCGCTCGTTCGTACGATGGCGCCGCTCGTGGGCACCGGGCTCGAAGCCCAGCTCGCACGCGACTCGGGTGTGTGCGTGACGGCGAAGCGTCCGGGCATCGTCGAGACCGCGGATGCCTCTCGCATCGTCGTGCGCGCCGAAGGGCGTCGCGGCGAAGAGCCGGACATCTACAACCTCACGAAGTACCAGCGTTCGAACCAGAATACCTGCTGGAACCAGAAGCCGATCGTGAAGCCGGGCGAGCGAGTCGCTGTCGGCGACGTGCTCGCGGACGGACCGGCGTGTGACACGGGCGAACTCGCGCTCGGCTCGAACGTGGTCGTCGCGTTCATGCCGTGGGGCGGATACAACTTCGAAGACTCGATCCTGATCAGCGAGAAGATCGTCAAGCAGGACATCTTCACGTCGATCCACATCGAAGAGTTCGAGTGCGTCGCTCGCGACACCAAGCTCGGCAAGGAAGACATCACGCGCGACATTCCGAACGTCGGCGAGGAAGCACTCAAGGACCTCGACGACTCGGGCATCGTGCGCATCGGCGCGGAAGTGAAGCCGGGTGACATTCTCGTCGGCAAGATCACGCCGAAGGGTGAGACGCAGCTCTCGCCCGAAGAGAAGTTGCTCCGCGCGATCTTCGGCGAAAAGGCCGGCGACGTGCGCGACACCTCGTTGCGCGTTCCGCCGGGCGTGTCCGGCATCGTGATCAATGCGCGCGTCTTCGCACGCAAGGGCACGGAGAAGGACGACCGCGCCAAGGACATCGAAGACCAGGAGCGCGCGAAGCTGGAGAAGGATCGCGACGACGAGATCAAGATCGTTCGCGACAGCTATCTCCGACGCATCAAGAACTCGCTCGTCGGGAAGACCACGCAGGCGAAGCTCACGGACGACAAGGGCAAGGTCTATCTCGCCAAGGGCGCGAAGATCGACGAGCCCACGCTCGACGAGATCCCGCGCAAGCTCTGGAACCTGATCGTTCTCGACGACAGCGAGAACAACGACCTCAAGGTCGTCTATCAGGAACTCGAAGACCGCATTGCCAACATCGAGAAGAACACGGCCGAGAAGGTCGAGCGACTCTCGAAGGGTGACGAACTGCCGCCGGGCGTCATCAAGATGGTGAAGGTCTACGTCGCCATCAAGCGCAAGCTCCAGGTCGGCGACAAGATGGCAGGTCGTCACGGCAACAAGGGCGTCGTGTCCCGGATCCTTCCGGAAGAAGACATGCCGTACCTGCCGAACGGCGTGCCGGTCGACGTGGTGCTGAACCCGCTCGGCGTGCCTTCGCGAATGAACGTCGGCCAGATCCTCGAGACGCATCTCGGGTGGGCGGCGCTCAACATGGGTCATCGCATCGGCGAGATGCTCGACAAGAACGTTCCGATCGACGTGATCAAGAAGGTTCTGCTCGGCGTGTTCGAGAAGGAAGCGGCGTTCAAGAAGCTCCTCACGGGCCTCGACGACACGAACCTTCGCGAGTTCGCGAAGAAGCTCAAGGAAGGCGTCTTCGTGGCATCGCCGGTGTTCGACGGAACGCCGGAGATCGACATCAAGGGCATGCTCGACATGGCAGGCCTCTCGAAGTCCGGTCAGACGATCTTGTTCGACGGCCGCACCGGCGACGCGTTCGAACACGACGTCACCGTGGGCGTGATGTACGTGCTCAAGCTGCATCACCTCGTCGACGACAAGATCCACGCACGTTCG
>CBIHQZ010000238.1:0-8231 GCA_966212315.1 uncultured Myxococcales bacterium | reverse complement strand
TGCGGATTCGTGCTCGGTGGCTCGGGTTGATTGGATTCGGCCTCGCGGCATGCACCGGCGGCAGCGGACCGGTCGACGTGGTCGAGGACACGCCCGCTGCGGACGTAGTGTCCGACGAGCCCGTCGCGAACGACGCGATGGACGCGGCAACGGACGCGACTGCAACGATCGACGCGATCGATGCGGAGCCCGACGGCAGCGACATGGATGGCGGCGTCGACGCGCTGGTCGACGTGTACGAGCCAGATGTCCTCCCGCCTCTCGACGTGCAGCCGAGTGACGCGGGGTCCGTCGATGGCGAGGTCGTTCTTCCGAACGTGTGTACCGGCAACGACATCGCGATCGCGTCGCTCCCCGGCGAGTCACGCTTCCCGGTGCTCGTGTGGAACGGAAGCGAGTACGGCGTCGTGTGGCAGGACAACGTCGACGACGACTGGGAGATCCACTTCGCGCGAATCGGCGCGGATTCCACGGTGCTCGATGGCGAAGTGCGCGTGACGACCGAGCCTGGCGACGACATCGATCCCACCGTGGCGTGGGACGGGCACCACTACGTCGTGGCGTGGACGCATGCGACCGGCGCAGCAACGGGTGGAGCATCGATTCGCACGGCGATGATCACGCACGGAAGCGACGGCGGTGCGTGGAACGTCGGGGCGCCGAATACGGTGAACGACGTGTCGCTCGACTTCGCGGACAGCCCGGTGATCGAGGCCATTGCGTCATCCGCGGGCGGAGGCTTCGGCGTCGTGTGGGAAGACGGTCGAAACGGCCCGGGCAATCATGAGATCTATTACTCGGCACTCGATGCGACCGGCGCGAGGCACGGGAGCAACGTGCGGGTCACGCAGGCGGGCCGTCTCTCCTACTCGCCCGTGATGCACTGGAACACGCGGCGAAACGAGCTCGGCGTTCTCTGGCTCGACGATCGCGACAGCAACGGTTCGTCGCCGAACGAAGAGCTGTATTTCGCGCGACTCACGCCGGCGGGGGCGCACGTGTCGGGCACGAGCGATGTTCGCGTCACCGACGATCAGTATCGATCGCTCTGGCCGTCGTTTACCTACGACGCCACCGGTCTGGCCATTGCGTGGGCGAACGAGAGCGACATCCCGGATCGTCCGCACGTGTTCTTCACGCAGCGCGACGACAGCGGCATGCCGCGCGCGGGGGGCGTCGAGTCGCTGGCGATCTCGCGCAATCCGCCCGAGATCGGTGCGTGGACGACAGCCGTCGGATGGAATGGCTCGGAGTACCTGGTCGTCTGGGAAGACCAGCGGCACCGCGATGGTGATCTGGTGGTGCGTCGTGTGAGCGCGAACGGCTCGTTGCTGACCGACGAAGTATTCCTCGGCGACGACACCGAGTTCACCGGGCATCCCTCGCTCGTGTGGACGGGAGCCGACTGGGCGATGACCTGGGAAGACGATCGCAACGACCATCGCGATCCGTTCTTTCGCGCGCTTGCACGGGATGCGTGTTTGAACTGAGCCGAGCGAATCAAGTCCACTCAGGAGCGCCCTCCAGCATTGAGTCTTCCCGAGCATCCTGAGCGAAGCGCCGAGGGTTGCGAGGGCGCCCATTGGTCGTGGTTCGACAAGCTCACCACGAGTGACCGGATCGGGTGACGAACCGGACGCGCTCCGTCCACGCATATTGCGGCGCGGACGGTTCGGGCGAGCGCGACGGTTCCGGAGGCTTACAACGCCGCGGCCGTTGCCCCTGCCATCCGCGCATAGCCCTCGCGATTCGGATGGAGCCCGTCGTCGGTCAACGCGCTTTGCAACTCGCCGTGCGCGTCACCGAGCGCGGCCGCCCAATCGATCAGTGCGTCGCCGTGCGCGTGTGCGTACGCGCGAATGAACGCATTCATCGCCGCGATTCGCGCCAACACTGCCTCCCCGCCGCCTTCACTGCGCGCCCACGATCGCGTCACCGGGATCACCGTCGCGAGCACCGGCCGCACGCCGCGCGCTCGCGCCGTTTCGACGAGGCGCGTGTACCAACGCTCGGTCTCTTCCAACGACGGTGCGCGCGCGTCGAAGTTCGTCGCGCACACTTCGGGGACCACCGCCGCAGGCGCGTACGAGAGCACGTCGTCGTCGAGACGCAGATATTCCTGCCACAGCAGCTGCCCCGAGATCCCGCGGTTCACCGCCGGCGTCGTCGGGAGCAACCGCGCCACATCGAAGCCCTCGGTCACCGACGCGCCGAGGAACACCACCCGGCCGTCGCGACGATCGCGGCGCAACCGTTCGTTGTCGTCGCGGTAGTGACCGAGCGACGCGGGCTGCGATCGAAGTCGACTCCAGCGCGTCTCCCACAGCGTTGCGCGCTCCTTCGCGTTCGTCACGTAACGGTACGGCACGTAGGCCATCGCCGTGCATCCGAGCAGCGCCACGCCCGCCAGGAGAACTCCGCCTCGTAGGTTCATCACATCATTGGAAGCCGTTCGGCCGCCGCCGCTTCCGATCGTCGTCGGTGCGCGCGATCAGTCCGTCGCACGCGCAGCGAATCACTCGCGGCGCTGCGCCATCGCGACGCGCGGCTGTCCTTCGGCGTCGTTCGCGAACTGCACCGGTCCATAGGCCTGCGTGCGGTCGAACAAGCGTTCCACCTGCTTCGACTGACCGATCCCGAATTCGCACAGGAGCCAGCCGCCCGGTCGCAGAAAACGCGCGGCCTGCGCGATGGCGCGCTGATGAATGCTCAGCCCGTACGGACCGGCATCGAACGCTTCGCGCGGTTCGTGGCGCAAGAGTTCCTTGCGCTCGGTCTCCAGCCGTTTGGTCGAGATGTAGGGCGGATTGCAGACCACTGCGTCGACGAGGCCGTCGAGCGGAAGCCCTTCGAACGCCGCGAACAAATCGCCCGGCATCACGACCACCCGATCGTCGAGTGCATGCTCGCGCACGTTCGCTCGCGCGGTCTCCACGCACGGCGCAGTGAGATCAGCGGCCCACACGCGCGCGTTCGGCACGTAGTGCGCGATTGCGACAGCCAGATTTCCCGCGCCGCAGCACATGTCGATCACGCGCAACGACGTCGAATCGATGCGCTTCAACACGTCGAGCGCGGTGCGGCCGAGCAGCTCGGTTTCTTCGCGCGGGACCAGGACTCCGCGCGTGACCTGCAGCTCGATGCCCATGAATTTCGTCCGCCCGCTGACCAGCGCCGCGGGCTCGCCCTCGGGGCGTTCCTCGGGAGTGGCGAACCCGTCGGGGGTCGTCGGGCGGCGAACATCTTCGAGTGTGTTTTGCATGCTCACAGCGGCGAACGGCTGCAACAGCTCGGCCACGTGAGCCTCGACCATCTCTGGCGCTCCGAGCAACGCGGTGCGGATCCGCGCGAGAGAGCGCTCGGCCTCTTTTCGGCGGTGCCGGGCGAACGTAGATTGCCCTGGGCGTGGGCTACTGGATCACCTACCTCCTGATCGCGCTCCTCGCGTGGGCGTTCAAGTTCCCGTGGCTCGCTGCGCTTGCGCTCGCGTTGTTCTTCTCGAGCCGGTATCTCCCCGATCCGCTCGTGTGGCTCGCCACCTGGCGACGAGTTCGCGACCTGCGCGCGCGAACGCTGGCGCTCCCCGGTGATCTCCTCGCGCGTCGCGATCTGGCGCGGCTATTGATCGATCGCGGACATCCGCTCGAAGCGCAGCGCGTGCTCGAAGAGGCGATCGCGAAGGGGCTGCGCGATCACGAGTCGTTTCATCTGCTCGGTCGCGCGCGGCTCGATCGCAACGACCCCGAAGGGGCGCTCGAACCTTTCGTTCGCGCGGTGCGAGGCAACGAGAAGTTCTTGATGGGCGACCCGTATCTGGCGGCCGGCGAAGCACTCACGCGACTCGGGCGATTCGAAGAAGCCGAGGACGCGTTCGAGCGTGCGTTGGTGGTGAACTCGTCACGCGTCGACGCGCAGGTTGCGTTGGCGCGGGTGCGTGCGGCGCGTGGCGATGCGCAGGGCTCGCGTCGGGCCTATCGCGCCGCGGTGAAGAACTGGCACGAGCTGCCGGACTTCCTCCGATGGAAGATGCTCACCAGCTACGTGGCCGCGCGTTGGGCGTGCTGGTTCGGTGGGTGAGGCGACGCGGGCGGTCGTCGCGGGTGTGTACTCCGAGCGCATCGTGCGGTTGCGCTGACGCGGGTCGCGGGAGTGCGTCGGCTCCGAGCTGTACAGCAGGGATCGATCAGTTCTCTTCGCCCTCGGCATGCGGCCGCGGCGTGCAGCGGATCTCGATCGTGCGCGGCGCATCGGCAGCGAGCGGCCACGTGATGATCGGTCGATTGCACGCGGGCATGTTGTACGGCTGATCGAACTCGAGTCGGTACCGACCCGGATCCGGCGCGCCTTCGTTCTGGCAGATCCCGCGCGCGCCCATCACCTCGCGACGCTGCACGCCGTCCCACACGAACTCGAGCGCTTCACCCGGTGCGAGAGCACGCGATCCGGGCTGACCGATGCCGCCGTAGCCCGCGCCGGCGTCGTCGCTGCAGCGCGGCTCCTGACCGACCACGAAGAACTTCACCAGCTCGCCGTCGGCCGCGTTGCCGATTCCTGCGTCGGGATTGCGGCGCGGGAACAGATGGCGCGTGTGCATGATCTCGTTGGTGTCCGGGTGAGTCAGCAACGTCATCGGCGCGGTGCCGGCGTTGATCACGCGGATCGTGAGCACGCGCGGCGGACCGGCGTCGACGGGCGCGACGAAGACGTCACGCGGTGCGGGCACATCGAGCGGCGCAGGGACCGCCGCATCGACGGCCGCGTTGCCACTCGTCGGGGGCGTGCGGCGACATCCGGCGGTGAGTGCGATCGACAGTGACGATGCGAAGACAAATGCGCGCGCGTGCATGACGCGGCTTCGTAGCAGCGGCGCGCGTTGCGATGCAATGCGCGCGTCGCGCGTTCCCGGTCACGCCTGCTCGCGCAGACCCAGTTCCTTCATCTTGATCTGCAGGCTCTTGCGCGAAATCTTCAGGAGCCGCGCTGCCTGGGTGACGTTGTGCCCGGTCTGTGCCAGCGCCTTCACGATCAGCTCCTTCTCGAGCCGCGCCGTCGCTTCGCGCACTTGTTCCTTCAGTCCGCCGTCGCCCGCGGCATCGCCCGATTCGCCGCTCTCGGAGTCAGCGCCTTCGAGCACTTCGGCCGGGCTCGCGATGGCCGCGCCGCCCGCCAGCGCACGCTGCACTTCGGCGGGAAGATCGCGGGCGCGAATCGTGTCGCCGTCGGTGAGGAGCACCGTGCGTTCCACGACGTTCTCGAGTTCGCGGATGTTCCCGGGCCATCCGTAGGTCGTCATCGCTTCGAGCGCATCGGGCGCGAGCTTCATCGTCCCGCGCTTCAATCGCGCGGCCTGCTTCACGAGGAAGTGTTCGGCGAGCAGCGGAATGTCGGTGTTGCGTTCGCGCAGCGGCGGAAGATGCACCGGCACGACGTTGAGACGGTAATAGAGGTCTTCGCGGAAACGCCCGCCGGCAATCTCGTGCTTCAACTCGCGATTGGTCGCCGCGACGAGGCGCACGTTCACCGCGATCGGGCGAATGCCGCCGACGCGATCGATGTCGCCTTCCTGGATCGCACGCAGCAGCTTCACCTGCATCTCGACCGGGATCTCGCTGATCTCGTCGAGGAAGAGCGTTCCTTCGTGCGCGAGTTCGAAGCGTCCCGGCTTCGAGGTGACCGCCCCGGTGAACGCGCCGCGTTCGTAGCCGAACAACTCGGCTTCCATCAGGTCACGCGGGATCGCGCCGCAGTTCACGCGGATGAACGGCTTGTCCTTGCGCGACGAGTTCTCGTGCAGCGCGCGCGCGATGAGTTCTTTGCCGGTGCCCGACTCGCCGGTGATCAACACGGTGGCGGGGGTGTCGGCGACCTTCTCGAGGATCGAGTAGATCCCGAGCATCCGCTCGCTCTCGCCGATGATGCGGTACTTGCCGCGCTCCTCGGGCTCGAGTTCCACGTCTTTGCGCTGAAGGTCGCGGGTGCGCAGCGCCTTGGCGACGACGTTCTGGATCTCGGTGCGATCGAACGGCTTGGCGATGAAGTCGAACGCGCCGTAGCGCATCGCTTCGACCGCGGTCTCGACCGTGCCGTACGCGGTGATCAGCACCACCGGCAGCTCGGGATGCGATTCCTGGCACTGCCGCAAGAGCGCGAGTCCGTCGATGTGCGGCATGCGCAGATCGGTGATGAGCGCGTCGAAGTGGTGCTCCTTCAGCGCCGCGAGTGCTTCGCGGCCATCGGGCACCGTGTGGACCTCGTAGCCCTCTTGTTGCAATTGCGCCGCGAGGAGCTTGCGCAGGTTTGCTTCGTCGTCCGCGATGAGAATCTGTTTCTTGCTGGCCAGCATGCAGCGCGGAGCATACTCCCGCGCCCTCGCAGAGCCACGTGTCTCGTCCGTATCTCGCGCCGGCTATTCTTCCCCGCCGCCGCTCGATTCGGCCGCGCCCACGTCATCGCTCACGGCGCGCTCGGTGCCGCGCGCGAGAATCGTCACGCCGTCTTCGCTCGCGAGCCACACGCGGTTCTGTCCGTCGACCGCCACGTCGGTCACCGGATGCGGCGGAAGTCCGTCGCTCTGCGCGAGTCGCGTCACGCGCTGCCCGTCGTAGCGCCACACCCCGCGCGATCCCACGCCCCACAGCATTCCGTCGACGTCGGTCGCGAGGGAAACCGCGCGCGTGTTGGGGTCGGTTCCCGGCAGCGCGAAGTCCCATCCCGAACCGTTGTAGCGGCCGAGTCCTTCGGGCGTGACGACGTACACCGATCCGCCGGGCCCACGCGCGACGTCCGCGACTACGTCGCCGCGAACACCCTGCGCTTCACCGAAGGTCTGCGCTTGCATCGGCGTGGTGCCGAGCGAGATGCGCGTCGCGCCCGTGACCCCCGCGAACCACGGGGTGCCGTCGTTGTCGAAATCGATCGCCGCCAGGTCGTCGGGCGCTTGGATCGCACCGCCGCGCGCGCGCCGGCCGCGTGCCGTGACGACCGAGTGGAACTGCACCGGCCGCGGAAGATTGCCGTCGATGAGCGCGACGCCGCGTTCGTGCGTGGTGCCGTTGTTGTCGACCCGCAGTCCGACCCAGAAGCGCCCGCGATCGTCGATGGCGAGAAATCGCGCGTCGAGTTGTCCGGGCCCGCCGAGATCGATGCGGCGCGTGCTGACCTGCTGCCAGCCCGCGTCGGAATAGCGGTAGGCCGCGAGCATGTTGTTGCGCACGCGCGCGACCGCGGCAGCGACCGGCCCGCGCGACCAGAACAGCAGCGGCGCCACCGAGTCGTCGTTGTCGATGCGAGCGTGTGCGAAGCGTTCGCCGTCGAAGCGGACCACGCTGCCGTCGTCGGTCACGGTCCAGACCGCGCCGTTCGTGTCGGTCGCGACGGAGAGCGGACGATGCTGCACCGAGAGATCGTGCGTGCGGAACTCGACCGGATCGCCGCCGGCAACGCGCGAGACGCCGAGGCCCGCGCGCGCCGCGAAGAGTTCACCGCCGCTCGGATACAACGCGATTGCGTCGGTCACCGAACGAATGCCATCGGCCGCAGCGAGTGCGAAATGCGGTGCGTCGTGCGGAACGTTGTTGGGATCGGGCGGATCGACGGGCTGACCGAAGGGCGGAATGTTGCGCGGCCGCGGTCCCGAATGCGCGACGGGCGGCGGAGGCGCGGGCGGCGTTCCTGCGCGTGGACGCGACGGCGCGGGCTGCGCGGGCGGACCTTCGACCGGAGCAGGATGCAGCGCGGTGTGCGTGCGTTGATCCGCGGTCCCTGCGTCGGTCGCGACGAGTGCGTCACCGCCCGACGAGACGATGTCGTATGCGCGGCCGTCGACGAGCAACGTTGCGCGCTGTGCCTGTCGCGCAGGCACGAGGCTCATCCAGCGACCGCGAAGGGTGGCATGCGTGTAGCCGAACCAACGATGCCCGTCGAAGTAGCCGAGTCGCGAGCCGCCGGGGCCCTGCACCAGCGCCCAGAAGCGGCCTTGTCCGACGGGCACCACGTTGCGTGCGAGTGCTTCGGGAATGCCTGATTGCGTGCCGTATTCGTCGACCGATGCGCCGTCGTCGGCGAGTGCGACCACGCCGTTCTGTGCGGTGGCGACGAGCACGCGGCCTTGATCCGCGGTGAACGACATCACCTGGTATTGATCGGTGAGCATCGTCCAGCGCGAGCCGTCGTAGCGGGCGATGCCGTTCGATCCGCCGAGCAGCACATTGCCGCCCTCGAGCGCGATGACC
>CBIHQZ010000237.1:0-8231 GCA_966212315.1 uncultured Myxococcales bacterium | reverse complement strand
GGTGCGAAGTCGCGAGTACGCTTCGAGTGCGCGATCGGGCGTCGCGATGTCGAGGCCGTTGATCCGATTGAGCGTGTCGCCATTGCGCATGCCGAGACGCGAGAGCAGCGAGTTGTCGCGCACGCCGAAGAGCTGCACGCCGACGACGCGGCCGCCCTGCTCTTGCGGCATGATGCGCGTGGTTCGCATCAGCTCGGCCTGATTCTCGAGGATGCGGTCGACGAGCGAACGGCGGACGGAGAATTCGTTGTCGCCGCTGCGCGTGATCCCTTGATCGAGCGCGGCTGCGAGTTCACCCGACGGTCCGCCCGCGGCGGGTGTCGCGGCCGGAGGCGGCGTCGGCGCTGCCGGCGCGGTGCGCGGCGGCATGAACTGCGCGTAGAAGCAGCGCGTGGTTCCTTCGCGGAGCACGACGTACGCGCCGTACTGCACGTGCCATCCGATCGACGAAACGGTCTTGCCTTCGACGGTCTGACCGACGCGATACGGCAGCGACGGCGCGCTCGGCCCGGTCGTCATGAACGCGAACGACCAGAGCGGGTCTTCGACTTCGACCGCACCCACGACCTTCGCCGAACCGCTGCACGGCTCGGGCGCACCGGTCTGCGGAGCCTGCTCGCTGGTGCCGCCGTTGTCCGCGAGAGCGCCGCCATCTTGCGTCTCGGGCGCGCAGTTGAGGCACCCCGCATCCGAGTCGAACACGTTTCGCGCGAGGATCTGGTTCGTGTCGCGCACGTGATGCGACGCGGCCGCTTCGCCGCGCGGGTCGTTCGGCGTCGCGGTCGCACTTGCCGCGGGTCGCGTGAGGCTGTCGACGTCGGCTTTGAACAAGCTCGATGCGATCAGGTGGTTGATCCCGGCGGCGTCGAAGTAGGCGCACGGAATGAGCGCCGCGAGCGTGATCGCCCACGGGTAGCGGCGGAGTACCGTCTCGATCGCTGTCCAGACGCGTTGCATCGCGTGCGTTCCATGCGCGCGCCGTGCCAGCTTCGTGAGGCTTGAAAGGCGCGAAAGTAAAAGGCTTTGTTCCTGAGGGACGCGCGGTTTACTGCCAGAATGGCAGCCAAGTCAACCGGTGCCGAGGGGCGCGCGACAGTTTGGCAAATGGGGTTCGAGTGACTGTCGCCGGTCACGTGGCGGGCGAGCCCGCGTGGGCGGGTCTCGCGCGAAGGATCTTGTGCAGCCGGAACTGCCGCGACTCGTTCTTTTCGAGGTCGATGGCATTGAGCAACGTCTCGGTTCGTTCGAGCACCACGCTCTCGATCCGCACCACGCGCTGGGTCTTGCCGCGAGCGCCGTCGTACTCGATCCAAACGGGCGTGCGTTCGATCCACGCGGTCTCGAGCACGCGTCGCGCGGCGGCGGGCGCGGTGTGGGCGGGGACGCCGACGAATTGCAGTCGTTCGGAGAGTTGCGCCAGCTCGCGTTGCGATGCGGCCGGGAGGGCGGCGCGCACTTTTTCGATCGCGTGCGTGAGGGTGTCGTCGAACGGCATCACGCGAAGGCGGATCAGGAACTCGCTCGCGAGTGAGAGCACCGCGGCCTCGCGCGCGCTGAAATTCACGGGCGGGAGCGCGTACGAGCGGTCGAGCGCGAACCCCCCGCCGCGACCGGGCTCGGCATGGATCGGCATGTGCGCGGCGCGAAGCGTGTCGAGGTCGCGGTAGATCGTGCGAAGCGTGACGTCGAAACGCTCGGCGAGTTGCGTGGCGGTCACGCCGGTGCGACGTCCGCGAAGGTATTCGGCGAGAGCGAAGAGGCGTTCGGTGCGGCGCATCGGATTGCTGACATACCGTTGACATTTGCGCCTGTCACCTTGCGCGCCCTGACGAAGGCGTCGGCGACGTCGCGCGCTTCGCGCAGAGGCACGGACTGCCAAGCGAAGGCAGCGCAAGAGACTGCCGTCCGGGCTCGACCGTTTCGATTCGCGAAGCCGCGCAGTGCTGTGAGTGCGCACTGGAGTCAGTTTTCGCGCGGCGGTAGCGCGTCGTTGCCTCGACAGAATTGCGTCCAAGCCCGAGGTTCGCGCCGAAAAACCGACCCGACGGATGTAAAGCCGACCGCGCACCCGGCCGTTGCCCCCGTCGAGATGATTCACCGCAACACGGCCTCGCAGTCCATCACACGCGTCTCGGGTACGCGCTGGCTCACGTTCGGCATCGGCGGCGCGCTGCTGTTCGCGGCGTTTGGCCAGGCGTGTGCTCCGTCCACGAACATGGATGGCGCGGACGCGGCGGAGTCGGATGCAGGCGTGTCGACGCGTGATGCGGCGCCGGGAACGCGCGATGCGGGTGCGAGTGCGTCGGACGCATCGTCGATGCCGGTGCCCACCGACGATTCGGGCTCGCAGATGCCGCCCACACCCGGCAGCGATTCAGGAACGAGTGAAGGCACCGATTCGGGCGGGCCGTCGGAGCCCACGCCCCCCACGCCTCCGCCGACCGGCGGCACCGGCACGCATCTCGGGGCGTGCGCGGTGTTCCCTGCGGACAACGCGTGGAAGCGCGACGTGTCGAGTGATCCGCTCGATCCCGACGCGGCCGCGATCATCGCGAACATCCAAGGACACGCGAACGGCGCCGAGGAGCGGAACATCAAAGCAGACTTCGGCTCGGACCCCGCGTGGGGCCTTCCGTATGTCGTCGTGCCCGCGTCGCAGTCGATGACGCCGGTGACATTCAACGAGTACGGCGACGAGAGCGATCCGGGTCCGTATCCTGTGCCGCGCGACGCGCCGATCGAGGGCGGCAACGATCATCACGTGCTCGTCGTGCACGAAGGAACGTGTCGTCTCTACGAGATGTATCACGCGCGTTGGAACGGCTCGGGCTGGACCGCGGGATCGGGCGCGATGTTCGATCTCACTTCGAACGCGCTTCGTCCGTCCGGATGGACGTCGTGTGACCAGGCCGGTCTGCCGATTCTTCCGGGGCTCGTGCGCTACGACGAGATCCAGGCGGGCGAGATCCGCCATGCGCTGCGCGTGACGATCAACGAACCGGGCGCGACGTGGGTCGATCCTGCGCGGCATCCGGGCACGAGTGGCGATCAGTTTGCGCCGCCGATGGGTGCGCGGCTGCGACTGCGCGCGGACTTCGATCTCTCGCCGTATCACGGCGCGGCACTGATCGTGATGCGCGCGTTGAAGCGCTACGGCATGTTCATCGCCGACACCGGAACGAACTGGTACATCAGCGGCGCGACCGATCCGCGCTGGAACGACGACGATCTCGGGCAGCTTCGAAACGTGCCGGGGACCGCGTTCGAAGTCGTGCGACTCGGGACACGCCAGCACTGGTGAGCGCGAGTGCGCGAAGCAATCGTGCGAGCGGCGCTCTCAGTGCTGATTGACGAACACGCACGTGTGCGTGGAGCCGCAGCGCAACCCGCGACGGCATTCGCTGTTCGCATGGCAAGGCTCGCCGAGATCCGCGGTGCCGGGAACTTCGACGCGCGTTCCGCCGGTTCCCCCGGTACCGCCGGTACCCGTCGTTTGCATCGAGCCGCAGCTTCGCGGTGCGGATTGTCCGGGCATCGTCGGAACGATCGCGTAGCGCCGCTCACGAACGATCGACAGCGTGATGGGACTCTCGGCCGAACCCGCGGTGCCCACCGCTGCGCCCGACGTATCGATCGCCTGGACGTAGTACTCGACTGCGGGCGGGAACGCGTCTTCGCACGGGATCGTCGCGCCGTAACCGTTCGGCAGACCGAGCGGCGCGCCGCCCGCGGCGGTCATGCGAACCTCGCGATATCGACGCGCGCCCTGACCGCGGTACCACATCGTCACGTGATCGAGCGGCGCCGACGATCGCACCTGCACGAAGACCGGGACTTCGTTGCGCGCGAGTTGCTCGGGGATCGGGTAGTGCACCATCGCGCCGCCGCCGCGCTGCACCATCGGGATGTCGAACGTGTTGGTGCGGCGCCCTTCGGGTGCTCCGCTCGGGGCAGGAGATCCGCTCGCTGCGGGGGCTGCACTCGCGGCGACTGTCGTCGACGGCGCGGCACTCGCGGCCGGTGCCGCACTCGCCGGACGCGCAGAAGACGGCGCGGCACTCACGCCGCCCGTCGCTGCGTTCCAACTCTCCGAACCACCTGCCGGTGCGGCGCTCGGTGCGGCCGAAGAAGGCGCAGCGCTCGCGGCGGCCGGTGCTCGCCCGGTGGCCCCATGGCGGGGTGCGCCTCGTTGCTGCGCGAACGCAGTGGCACCGATCGCAACGAAACCCAGCGAGAAACACACGGTTCGAAGACGCATGGTGCGGGAAAGCTCTTCTACCGCGCGATCCGCGTCAAGACCGGACGAGCACGAGGCGATGATCGCAGTGCGGCGACCCGATGCGACGCGCGACAGGTTGTCGTGCACAGCGTGCTCGGAGCGCGGCACCGTGCGCGTCGATGTGCGCACGTGGCGTGGGCACGCCGAGTGCTCATCCGACGACGGAGGGAATCCGTCATGAACCGTTTCATCCTGGAGATGACGGCCTGCGCCGCACTCGCCACCGGCCTCGCCTTCGCGCAATCACGCGCCACCGCAGCCGAGCCTCCGACCGGTTCGTCGCTGCACGCGGCGGAAGGCGGCACCGCGAGTCCTCTGGTCGACTGGCTGGTGAATCCGAGTGGCGAAGTCGACGGCGTGCTGCTTTCCGACGGGCGCGCGTTCTACTTCGATCCCATCGTCGCGCGGACGCTGCTCTTGTCCGTTCGCATCGGCGATCCGCTTCGCGTGGCGGTGCGCGAGGGGCAGCGAACCATGATCGACGAGCGCGACGGATCGACGTGTTCGCTCGTTCGATTTGCGCACGGCGGGGGGCCGCGCCCTCAAGCCGCGCTCCAGAGAATGACGACACGAGGGCGCATCGCGGCGTTCCTTCGTCAGCCCGAAGGGAACGTCACCGGTTTCATTCTCGCGACCGGTGAACAAGTGCGCGTGGCGCCGGCGCTCGGCTTTCGACTCGCGGCACTGCACACCGGTGACACCGTCGTCGTCGAAGGGTTCGGTCGACGCGGGCCCTATGGCGTCGGAATGAGCGGCACGAGCGTGCGCGACGATCAGGGGCGCGTGGTGCTCTGAGCGCTCGACGCGGCGCCGTGTTCAGTCGTTGCCGAGCAGTGCGAGCGCTTGTGTGCGCGCCGCCGCCCTGAGTTGCTTTCGCAGCCGTTCGTCGTCGGTCGTGCGCGCGAGCACCATGCCGCCGACGCAGAGACTCACGATCAAGAGTGCCTTCTGTTCCGCGCCGCGATCGCCCTTCGGCATCGCCTCGCGGAACACGTGTGCCATGTGTTCGACGAGCGTCGTGTACGAGGCCCGCGGCTCGAGACCGGCCCGCGCGACATCCGATGGCAATGCCACCAAAGGGCAGTGCTGATCGACGTCCGCCAGCGTTTCGTCGGAGAGGTACATCCGGACGAGGAGCTTCGCGAGTTCGCGCGGTGTCCGTCGCGCAGCGCCTTTCGCCCGCACGCGTTTCACGAACGGATTGCACGTGCTGAAGCTCTCGACCGCGCACGCATACAATGCGTCCTTGCTGGCGAAGTGGCGATAGAAGCCGCCGCGCGTGAGCCCGGCGTGTTCCATCAGTTCGTCGATGGACACCTGTTCGAAGCCGCGGCGATTGAAGAGCACGCGTGCGCTCTGGACGATCCGCTCTCGCGTGCGTCGCTTGTGTTCAGCTGTGTAGGGCATGCCGTCACCTTGATCGCGGGGCAGAAGATGTTCTTGAACATCTTTTAGCTCGAATCGAATGTCGCCGGCAGTGGAGGCAATCGATGATCAAGGTGACTGCATTCGGATGGGTTCCGCCGTTCGCGCAAGGGCTGGTTCGCGATCTGCGCGTGCGCTGGGCATTGGAAGAAGCCGGGATGCCATACGAAGAACGATTGATCGGTCCCGACGACCAGCGCTCGGAAGGGTATCTGCGCGAACAGCCGTTCGGGCAGGTGCCGGCCTACCACGACGGAGAGCTGTCCCTCTTCGAGTCGGGGGCGATCGTGATGCACATTGCCGAGCGCTCGGAGATGCTCATGCCGCGCGACGCGAACGGACGCGCGCGAACGCAGACCTGGATGTTCGCGGCGCTCGACTCGATCGAACCGGCGATCGCGAGTCTGGTCGAGATCGTGCTGCAACCGCACCACGCCGAATGGGCGAAGGTTCGGCGTCCGGTGGCGGAAACGTTCGCACGCAAACGACTGGCGGCCCTGTCGCGCTGGATGCACGGGCGCGAATACCTCGAAGAGCGATTCACCGCGGGCGATCTGTTGATGACGACCGTGCTGCGCAATCTGCGGCACGCCGAATCGGTGTTGGCCGAAACGCCTGATCTGGTCGCGTATCGACAGCGATGCGAAGCGCGTCCGGCGTTCGCGAAAGCGCTCGATGCGCAGATGGCCGCGTTCGCACGCAACGTGCCGCGCGCCTGACCACGAAAAGCAGGAGGACACGTCATAGTGAAATTGATCGCATTCGAACAGATCTCGCTCGACGGGTTTTTCGCCGACGCACAGGGCGACATGAACTGGGCTCACAAGTCGGACCCAGAGTGGAACGCGTTCGCCGCGGAGAACGCACGCGGCGGCGGGACGTTGATGTTCGGCCGAGTGACGTTCGAGATGATGGCGAGCTTCTGGCCGACACCGGCGGCGCGTCAGATGGCGCCCGTGGTGGCCGAGCGGATGAACACCATGCCGAAGGTCGTCTTCTCGCGCACGATACAGTCTTCGACATGGAGCAATACCGAAGTGGTTTGCGACGACATGCTCGGGCGCGTACGCGCACTGAAGCGCGAGTCGAAGGAAGGCATCGCCATCATGGGAAGCGGTAGCATCGTGATGCAGCTTGCCGAAGCCGGGCTGATCGACGAATTCCAGTTCGTCATCGACCCGATCGCACTGGGCAGCGGGCGGACGCTGTTCGCGGGCATCTCGCGGCAGATCGCCATGAAGCGGCTCGCCGCGCGCACGTTCGAGAACGGCAACGTCGTGCTGACGTACGAGCCGGTGCGTTAGGCCGCGGCGCCGCAGCGATCCGGCTCGCTCGCGCATCGGACTTCCAATCGCGCACCGACCCTGATGCACTGCGTGCGATGCCGCCGAGTGCGAAGAAGAAGCGTCGCTCTGCCGATCCCCAGCCCGCGGTTGCGCCGGTCGTGTCCGATGCGAATTCACCATCACCCACGGTGCCGGTCGCGAGCGTGTCGATCCGGTCGACCCTCTTCGCCGTCGCGATTGTCGCCCTCGTGGTGCGCATCGCCTACCTCGTCACCGCGCATGGTCCTGCCTTCACCGATCCGCTCGTCGACGCCGACTACTACGACTATCTCGGCGAACGAATCGCACACGGTGCGGGGTTTGATGCGGGGCCATTCTGGCAGCCGCCGCTCTACCCTGCGCTCCTCGGGGCGATCTATCGCGTGACGGGCCACACGTTGTTCGCGCCGCGATTGATGCAGGTGTGCTTCGGCGCTTTCGCGGCGGCGGGGACGGCGCTCCTCGCACATCGCGCGACCGGCTCGCGTGGCGCCGCGTGGATCGCGGGACTGCTCGTCGCGCTGCACGGCGTCCTGGTGTTCTACGACGGCGAACTGCTCGCGGTGTCGCTCGCGATCGCGCTCACTACCGGCGCGCTGCTCGTCGCTACCGCACGAACGGCACCGACTCGCGCGGGCGCTCTCGCGAGCGGCGGACTGCTCGGACTCGCGGCGCTGGCGGTCGCGCCGAGCGCGTTGATCGCACCGGCCATCGCGATGGTCTGGTGGCGTCGGGCGCGGCGAGAGAGTGCGCTCGTACTGGTCGCGCTCGCGTGTGTGCTCGTCGCATGCGCGGGGATCAATCGCGCGCGATCGGGTGAGTGGGTGCTCATCAGCGCCAACGGTGGCGTCAACTTGTGGCTGGGGAACAACCCGGACGGCGAACGCGCACTCGCGATCCGACCGGGCGCCGCGTGGGAAGCGATGATGGAAGAACCGGTCGCCGCGGGTGCGCGAACCGCGACCGACCAGGATCGATGGTTTCGTAACCGCGCACTGTCGTTCTGCGCGTCGAATCCCGGGTCGTGCAGTGCGGGGCTCGCGCACAAGGCGCATCTGCTGGTCGCGTCGCGCGAGATGCCGCGCAACGAGAACATCTATCTCCTTCGCGGCCAGTCTCCCGTGCTCGCGGCACTCGTGTGGCACGCGGGTTCGATCGGTTTTCCCGGCGTGGTCGTGTTCCCGCTCGCCGCAATCGGTGCC
>CBIHQZ010000236.1:0-8247 GCA_966212315.1 uncultured Myxococcales bacterium | reverse complement strand
ATTCGTGACCAATGGTGAGGGCTGCCGCGCCTCTCCCTCCGACGCCCGCGCGAATCGCGTGGGGCGCAAAGGCGTCGTCGAAAGAGGGGCTCGAAGGATGAGGCGTGCGGCGGAATCGTGGGGGTGGTGTGTGCGGCGGGTCGAAGAGGTGGTGCGCGCAGCGGGTCGGGCGAACGTGACGGGTCAGGATGGCGCGAACCTGGCGCTTACGTGACGCGCGAGCGCGATGCGTCTGCCATCGCTGCATCCCCAAACTTCTCGGCCCCCTGAGCCCCTCTTTCGACGACGCCTCGAGCGCGGCGCGTGACGCGCGGGCGTCGGAGGGAGAGGGACGCGCGGCAGCGGCGGCAGCGGGGGTGAGGTCACGCGCGTCAGCGCAAACGAAACGACGGTCGTAGCTGCGTCTTCGGATCCTCGAGCGGGTCGGCCTCGTCGTTGTCCGTGAGATCGACGGCCTGCGGTTCGACCTTTCCTTCGACGAACTCGAGTTGCATCACGAGGTCACCGATCTCGATGCGGTCGCTCACGTCGACGAGTTGCGAGCCGGTGATCGGTTCGCCGTTCACGCGCGTGCCGTTCGAACTCGCGAGATCGGTCAGTCGGATGTGCCCCATCACGACGCCGAGTGACGCATGGATGCGCGACAGCGACGGATCGTCGACGCGCAGGTCGCACGCATCGCCGCGGCCGACGATGATGTCGCGGTCGTTCAGCCACGTAGTTCGATCGAGAACGGTCACGCGAATCGGCACGGCTCGGACCCTCCCTCGCAATGGCGCGAGGCCATCAACCTACCGGGAGTTCGTCCCGCGCGCGACGGTCAGCAGGACGCCGATTGCATCTCGTCCGTCGCCGGTTCTGAACCACTTCCCGCGGCGCCGGGGAGTGACGGACAATCCATGGTCCATGGCGCGACAAGCGAATGCCGACACGATCGAAGCTGCGGCCCGCCGGCTCGGACTCGCGTGGAGTACCGGCCCGTTCCAATTGCGGGGCGTCGGCGTGGTCGACGGCGTGCCGCTGGTGTTCGAATGGGTGACCGAGGGAATCCAAGGCGCGGTCGAAGTCCGAACCGCGTTCGATCCGCCCCTCGCGCTCGACCTGCGAGTCCGGAGCATCGAGGGCGCAGAACAGCGGATGTACCAGATCACATCGTCGTTCATGCCGACCGCCGAAGCCCTGTTATCACCCGGCGCGCGAGCCCATTTCTCGGCCTGCAGCTGGGGTGCGCAGATCGACATCACCGATGCGGGCCTCGTGTTGCATCGCTCGCTGCACGGCCCCGTCGACGCGAACGATTTCGAAGATGACGTCCGTGCCGTCGCGGCCGCGGTGCGACAGATGGATGAAGCCCGCCGAACGGCGCCCGTGATGACCGCGCTCGAGCGACACGCCCGCGTGCTCGCGGAATACGCGGCGCAGAACCGTCTCTCGACGCGGAATGTGCCGCCGTCCGCATTCGGCCCGGTCGCGCGCGGATCGATCGCGATCGTCATCTCGCGGGAACCGCACGGTTACGGCGCTCGCGCGCGCTTCGCGTTCGCGCAGGGCCTGCACGTCGGGCTGGATCTCGTTCCCGCCGCGGCGCTCCCTGCGTTGTCGCGCATGTGGGCATCGATCTCGGGACGCGACGTGAAGGTCG
Source organism: uncultured Myxococcales bacterium (assembly GCA_966212315.1). Lineage (GTDB taxonomy): Bacteria > Myxococcota_A > Polyangia > Polyangiales > CBIHQZ01. The sequence goes on along the minus strand of CBIHQZ010000236.1, from coordinate 6,605 downwards.
GCGACGACGCGTTCGACGCGATGTTCGTGGTGCGCACCGAACGTCCCGAAGTGATCGCCACCGTGCTCGATGCCGAAGTGCGCGCCGCCTTGCTCGAGGCCCACGCGCGCTTCGGTGCGCTTCATCTGCTCGACGGCTCGCTCACGATCGGCCCGGCACCGCTCGATGATGCGCGGCCCGAGCAGCTGATCGATCTCGCGACGTGCACGACAGCGCTCGGTGCACGACTCGCTCCATCTCCGCGCTGAATCGTCGACGGGCGACTACGCGGCGAGGTCTTCGATCACCACGCCGTTGGCGACGAGCGTCTCGGGATCGTTGTGACGAATGCGGCGGTAGCGCTCCATCAGCCGCGCGGTGACTGCGCGCACGACCAGAATCGCGAGGGCCGCGGAGACGACTTCCACCACGTCGGCCAATGCCCACACATTGTTGCGCGTCACGATCGTCTCCAGCGTTCGAGCGTCGTTACTGCTCGACGCGATGCGTGCCGCGATGTTGCCGATCCAGAAGCTCGCCCACCACGCGCCGATCGACGCGTCGGGCAGGGCGTGTTGCGGCGGCGGGGTTTCGATCTCGACCTGGCGATAGTTCATTCCGTCACCCACGACCGGGCGCGCCGTCGGTTCGGGAACCGTGTGCGGATTCAACGCTTCGTGGACGTCGCGAATCACGTGGAACGGACGGATGAAGCTCTGGAACGGCACGAGGAACGCGCTGATCGCGTCGCCGGGTTTCCACTGCAGCGACGATGCGCCGAGCGCGCGGGTCACGCGGATCACGCCGTGCAGCCATGAAAGAAACAGCACGCCCGTCACCACGAGCAGGCCGAGCACGCCGAAGGTTCCGAGCTGCGTCAGCCGGTCGCTGAGATTGAGCGAGTCCATCGGGATCGGCTGCCCGTTCGCTTGCGCCGCGGTCGTCTCGGCGATCAGCGCGTTCTGCCAGAGCGCGACGCCCAGCGCGAAGAGCCGGCAGGCGGCGGTGGCGGCGAGCGAAACCACCGCGAGCGTGGCGCGGCGGCGGATCGTGCGAACGTCGGGCGCGAGGCGCTCGGCGGGATGCGACGCGGTCGATGACATGCGCGCGATCGTAACATCGTGAATCCCTGCACCGACGGCCTTCCTCGCGACCGCGGAAAACCCGCGAAATGCCGGCGCGCTCCTCCGCGCCGGCCAGGGTGAGTTTCACGCCCGAGATCACGTTCCGAGCGCCCACCTCAGCCGCTCGCTTGCGCCCCGCCCCTCACCTCCCTAGAATGCGCCGCGTTCCATCCATGAGGCTCCCGCTCGCTATTGCCGCGCTCGCCGCCGTGCTCCTCGCACGCGCCGACGCGCACGCAGCGACCGGCGTCGGGGTCGAACCAGGGGCCGCCCCCCTCGGTCGCATCGTGGTCGAACGATGCTCCGAAGCGCCGATGTCCCTCGCGCTCCAGATCGCAGAAGCCGAGGCCGCGCGTTCGCTCTCGCCGCGCTCGCTCACCAGCGACGCCGAGCCGATCGTCGCGACCCCGGCACCGCGCCGCGTCGTCGCGCCGAGCACGGCCCCCACGCCGAAGCCCTTCAGCCCGACCCCGCACGCGTGCACTTCGCCCGGCGAACCGGGCTGCGAAGTGTCGGCGCCGTTTCACGCGCCCGAACAGATCGAATTCGCCCGCAGCGCTCACGTCGCGGTGCTTCTTCCGACCGTCCCCGCACTGAGCCCGCCCGCCGCCGTCGAGATCGTGATGCCCACGTGGCACCTCTCCGGCGCGCCCACCGACGCGCATGCACCGCCTCCGTGGCGGCCGCCGGCGCGCTGACAGGGTTTCGTTCGGGATCGCGTTCGTTCGACGTCGCATTCGCGTCTCGTTCGTCGCCGTCGTGAACGGCCGCCTCGCGTCGCTCGCACTCTGATCGCACCTCGGCCATTCGCCGACCGTGTGAAGCCAGCGTGCGAGAACCGCGGCGACCGCACGAATCGACGCTCGAATCGCGCGGCGAAGTCGCCCTCGATCGCGCCTCCGAGTTTCGGCGCATCCATCGCGCCGCGACGCTTCGCCCATGTGCGACGCCCGCGGCGAGGCGGATGTGCCCGGCAGAGTTCGTCCGTCCCTTGAAGTGATTGGAGAGAAAGAATGTCTAAAGGAGCAGCTGCGATTTCAATCATCCTCGCGGCCATTCTGGGCTTCGTCGTCGGCTCGATCGCGACGCAGTCCAGCCGCGGGCCCAACGTGTCCGAGGAATCGACACAGGCCGCAAACGGCGGCGCCCGTGGTGGGCGCATGGCCGACGCAGAGCGCATCCCGGTCGGCACGAGCCCCGCGCTCGGTCCGGCCAACGCGCTCGTGACGATCGTCGAGTTCTCGGACTTCCAGTGCCCCTTCTGCAGCCGCGTCGAAGACACGCTGCGGCAGGTGCGCCAGCACTACGGAAACGACGTGCGCATCGTCTGGAAGAACGCGCCGCTTCCGTTCCACGACCGCGCGACCCCCGCCGCCGAGGCCGCCATGGCCGCGAACGCGCAGGGGAAGTTCTGGGAGATGCACGACATCCTCTATCAGAACCAGCGCGCGCTCGCCGACGCCGACCTGGAGCGCTACGCGCAGCAGATCGGTCTCGACATGAACCGCTTCCGCGCCGACATGCAGGCGCACCGTCACACCGCCGCGATCGACGCCGACAAGGCGCTCGCGCAGCGTGTGAACGCACAGGGCACCCCGAACTTCTTCATCAACGGCACCCAGCTCGTCGGCGCGCAGCCGGCCGAGCGCTTCAACGCCGTCATCGACGCAGTCCTCGCGCGCGCCCGCACCATCACCCCGCGTGAACGCGTGTACGCCGAAATGGTCGCCAGCCCGGTCGCGACCCCCGACGCTCCCCAGCAGCCGCAGCAGCCGCAGCAGCCGCAGCAGCCCCGCCAGGAGCTCGACCCGAACACGGTCTACCGCGTCCCGGCAGGCAACTCGCCTTCGCGCGGTCCGGCCGATGCGCTCGTGACCATCGTCGAGTTCTCCGACTTCCAGTGCCCCTTCTGCTCGCGCGTCGAACCGACCCTCCAGCAGATCGTCCAGCGCTACGGCAACGACGTCCGCATCGTGTGGAAGCAGATGCCGCTCGAGTTCCACGACAAGGCGATGCCGGCCGCCGAGGCGACGCAGGAAGCCTTCGCGCAGCAGGGCAACACCGGCTTCTGGCGCATGCACGACACCCTCTATCAGCACCAGGCCGACCAGGGTGGTCTCGATCGCCCGGCGCTCGAGCGTTACGCGCAAGAGCAGGGTCTGAACATGGCGCGCTTCCGCGCCGCGCTCGATCAGCACACGCACCAGGCCGCGATCCGCGCCGACATGCAGCTCGCGCAGGGCATTGCCGCCAACGGCACGCCGCACTTCTTCATCAACGGCAAGCGCCTCGTCGGCGCGCAGCCGCTCGACCGCTTCACCGCGGTGATCGACGCCGCGCGTACCGAAGCGCAGAACCTCGTGTCGCAGCAGCACGTGGCCCGCAACGCGGTCTACGAGCGCATCACGGGCAACGGCGCGACCGCGCCGGTGTACCAGGGTGGCGGCGCGGCTCCGGGCGCAGCGCCGGGTGGCGGCGCACCGGCCGCGGACCGCGTCTACACGGTCCGTCCGAATCCGCGTGCACCGTTCCGCGGCAACGCGAACGCGCGCGTGGTCATCGAGCACTTCTCGGACTTCCAGTGCCCCTTCTGCTCGCGCGTGAACCCCGCGCTCGACCAGATCGCGCAGACCTACGGCGATCGCGTGAAGATCGTCTGGCGTAACTACCCGCTCCCCTTCCACGACAACGCGCGCCCCGCGGCCGAAGCGTCGGCGGAAGCGTTCGCCCAGCAGGGCAACGCGGGCTTCTGGCGCATGCACGACACGCTCTTCCAGAACCAGCAGGCGCTCACGCGTGCCGACCTGGAGCGTTACGCGCAGCAGCAGGGTCTGAACATGGAGCGCTTCCGTGCGGCGCTCGACAACCACACCCACCAGGCCGAAATCGACGCCGACCGCCAGGCCGGCGACGCGACGGGCGCCGAAATGGGCACCCCGGCGAGCTTCATCAACGGTCACTTCGTGAGCGGCGCGCAGCCGTTCCCGGCGTTCCAGACCGTCATCGACGCCGAACTCGCACACGCGGGTGGCGGCGCTGGTGCCGCACGTCCGGCGGCCGCTCCGGCCCCGGCGCACTGATTCTTCCTGCCTGATTGCCCCGGCGGCGTCCTGTCGCCGGGGGTTCTTCCCCGCTCTTGCTCTCCCGTGCCCCCTGAATTCCCGGCGGCCAAAGCCACGGCAACGCCTCCGAAACCTCGCCTTCGCGAGGTTCGCGATGCCGGATAGAAACGGGTGGTCTCTTCGAAAGAGATCGAAGGCAACTCGCAGTCACCGCGAGCTTTGCGCAGGCGAAGCTTCGGGCATTTTGCCGCGGCTTTCAGCCGCCGGGCTCCAGGGCGGCGGGGCGGCCGCTCGATGAAGCATCAGCCACGAAGTAGCGCGCGACGCGGCCACGATCGTCCGCATACACTGGTGCCTCCGCCGATGGATCACCGCTACCTCCGCACGCTTCGCGCACTGGCTGCCGGCGCATGCCTCGCAGCGTGTGAGCGTCGGCCCGACCGGTTCGAACCACCGACGCCTTTGGTGACGCCTGGCGCCTCGCTGCTCGACGCATCCGGGGCGGCCGCGCCGTTCGTACCCGCACCGATCGCGACGCCAACCGTCGTCCGTGTCGCGCCCGTCCCGCGCACGCCCCAGGAAATGGCCGACGCGTACAAGCGCGATCTCATTGCCCGAGGCTGTCCGGAGACCCTGCCGTCGGGTCCGCGCCCGCCGGGGACGGCGACGCCGCGCTGCACCTACGACGCGTGCGGCCTTCCCGGCGAGCCGTGCTGCAGCGGCCTCGCGATGGGTCTGCCGTTCCATTGCCCGGGCATCGTGCGCTGCGCGAATCAGCAGTCTTCGACCTCCCTTTGCGTGCCGATGTGACCCCGCCCGACCGGACGCCCGGACCGCCGCGCATCGAAACGCGGGAAAGAAACCGCCCTCGATCGCGGTCAACTCCGGTGGCGGCGAAGATCGGCGATGTTTGACAGCACCCTACACGCCTGCCTATAAGGGCCTTCAAGGCCGATTAAACGCCGGAATTCCCTTTCGGGGGCTTTGTTAACACCTGGAGTTTGCTGGATGGCTGAGCGTACTGGGGCGGGCGCTACCAAGCCCGTGGTCGAGGAAATCCACCACCGCAGCGAGCAGGTCTACGTCTGTCTCGTCGTGAATCGACGGCATCGCAGCGCGCGCATCGTCGATTTTCTCGCGGGTAATTTCCCTCAGAAACAAGCGGCGATTCAACGCATCGCGAGCCGCGAAGGAATCCAACGCGTGTACACCCTCGTCGAGCGCGAGGAGAGCACCGGCTGGGCGAAAGTCGGCTACGCCCGCGAGGGGAGCATCCCCGGGTATTACAAGCGCTCGGACGCGTACGTGATGGGTCATCTCATCCACAATCCGCCGCGCACCAATGCCGATGGCGTGCTGCTCGCGCCGGTCGCGGACGTGAACAAGGCCGAGAAGGCGCTCAACGCGGCGAAGAAGCTGAAAGAAGAAATTAGCCCGCGCACCGTGAAGACGCAGATGATGTCCGAGCAGGAGATCGCGGATCTTCGTGCGAGCGCGAAGGGCAAGAAGGGCTTCGCGGCGATCGACGACCGATTCCTGCGATCGGGCTCGCGCATTCATCTCGCCGCGCGCGACAGCAAGGGCGCCGCGAAGTCGGGCGAGCAGATCGTGTCGGCCGAAGTGCAGGAATGTTTCGGCAATGCGTACCTCCAGATCGCGGCGTCGCCGACGAGCGAAATGGACGCGCGCGTTCTTGCCGGCGCGCTGAACAATCTGGTCGATCAATTGAAGGCGAAAGAAGTCGCGAGCGCGTTTGCGTTCACGCCGGTGGGCGATCTGCTCACCAACGCCGCACTGCTCTCGGCCGGGTTCCGCAAGACGGGCCTGCTCGCGCAGCACCTGATCGCGGACGACAAGCGCTGCGACACGATTCTGTGGACGCGTAAGACGGGCCTCGCCGCGGCGGACGCGGACGCGGCGTAGTTCTTACGGAGCTTTCGCAGACCCCTCTCGCGCAGACCCCTCCCCCGCATCTTCACGTCGGTGCGCGGTCGCCCCTCCCCGAACGACACTTCGCAGTGCGAAACCGGGAGTGTCGTCCGAAGCGGGGCACGCATTGAGGGATGAGCGGCGGATCGTTTCGTGCGTGCGGTCAACGAGGTCGCGGGCCTGTCGGCGGAGGGGCAATCGAACGCGCGATGCAAGCGATGGGTCACGAATGTGTCTCGCGCTGCGTTGGGACCCGGCGGCTGAAAGCCACGGCAACCCGTCCGAAGCCTCACCTTCGTGAGGCTCGAGATGTCGCGTCGAACACACCCGTGGTCCGGTCTGAAGAGATCGAAGGCAAACCGCAGTTACGCGAGCTTCGCGCAGGCGAAGCGTAGGAGTGGTTGCCGTGGGTTCACCCGCCGGGAATCCCTCGGCCTTGGGACCCGGGGGCTGAAAGCGGCTGAAAGCCACGGCAACCCGTCCGAAGCCTCACCTTCGTGAGGCTCGAGAT
>CBIHQZ010000235.1:0-8267 GCA_966212315.1 uncultured Myxococcales bacterium | reverse complement strand
CACTGCGCGGATGCGGCGTGGGTGGCACCGGTGGATCGTGCAACCTCTCGGGGCAATCCTGCGTCGTCGGTTCCGCGGATCCGACAGGACACCCGTGCTGTCGCTGCTACGGCAACTCTCCGTCGATCGACGCGGGGGAAGATGCCGAGTCGAACGACGCCGCCGCGACGGGGACGTATCAGACCTACTGCGTCGGCCCGCTGTCCCCGCCCGAACAAGCGGCCTGATTCGCGCATCGCGACGGCACTCACCCCTGCGTCGCAGCGAGCATCACGCGAAACGTACTTCCACTCCCCGCGGTCGACTCGAACGACAACTGGCCGCCGATCTCCGACACGAGGTGCCGGCTGATCGTGAGCCCGAGCCCGGTGCCGCTCCCATCGGGCTTCGTCGTGAAGAACGGATCGAGCACGTGGGGCGCATGTTCGGGCGCGATTCCCACGCCGTTGTCGGTGACCTCGACGACGATCGCACCGTTCGAAGTCGGCCCCACCGCGACGCGAAGTTCGTTGTCCGCGCGAGACGTCGCCGGCATCGCCTCGATCGCGTTCGAGATGAGATTGAGCAGCACCTGTCCCACCCGCGCCGGCGTGCCGCGCGCCAATGGGACCGCATGATATTCGGTGACCAGATTCGCGCGTTCGTCGATGCTCGGCTTCGCGAGCGCGAGCGTGGACTCCACGACCGCACGCACATCCACCGATCCGATGACATCGCCTTCGGCGCGCGAGAGTGCGAGCAGATCGCGCACGATGACGCGAATGCGTTCGATGCCCTCCAGTGCAACGCCGAGCGCCTCGAGCCCCGTGTTCGCCTCGGGCCCGAGCGTCGCCAATGCGCGCCGCGCCATCTCGACGTTGTTCAGCACGTAGCCCAGCGGATTGTTGACCTCGTGCGCGACGCCCGCCGCGAGCATGCCGATCGATGCCATGCGCTCGGCGGCCACCAGTCCCTCGCGCAGTCGCGCTCGCTCACTCACGTCGTGCGCAACGACGAGACGAGCCGGTCGCCCGCCGAACGTTACTTCCTGCGCGGGAAAGACTTCGACGAGTACCTCGCTCCGGTCGCGTCGGATCAGCCGGCAGTCGACGAACGGCTGTGCGTCGTGATCACGCTCGCCCCGAATGCTGCTCGCGACGAGGGGACGGAATGGCGCCGAAACGATGTCGAGCAGCTTCGTGCCCACGAGGTCGGCGGGGTGCTCGTACCCCAGCGTCGTCGCGGCCGCACGATTCGCCCACAGCGCCGTGCCTGCGCGATGGATCATCACCAGATCGGGGAGGCGATCGAAGAGCGATTGGATCTCTTCGACCGAACGCTGCGCGGCTTCGAGACCTTCGACGACCTCGCGTCCCTGCTGCATCAACAGATCGTCGAGTTCGCTTCGGAACCACAGCGCGCGCACACCGCGCCCGAGTCGCGCGAACAGCGTGTCGGAGGTCGGCAGATCGAGCACGAGGCTCAACTCGCGACTCGACACCGCGCTCTTCACGACGGTCGCCTCCGGCAGCCCGAGCATGGTGGGGATCGCGGCGAGCATGCCGACGAACACGTGAAGGTACGGCGCGCTGGCGCGGTACGGCTCGGGAATCACGCAGCGGAAATGCATGCGGTCGGGCGATGGGAACCACGCCTCGGAGCGCAGATGCGGCACGTTCGAAGGCATGAGCCAGCGTTCGCCGGCGCGGTAGAGGTCGCGGAGGGAAAACACCGTCCTCGCGATGCGCTGCAGGAATGCGAACGGCGGGGTGCGCACCATGTGGTGTCCGACCGCCTCGAGGCTCGTGACGTCGTTGCTCACCTTGGCTGCGAGCACATCGAGAAGCGCGACGAGTGTGTCCCAGTGGAGACTGACGCCCGGGTCGACGAGTCGTGTCGCATCGAGGCCGAGCGGCGCCGTCAGTTCGCCCCGCGGGATACCGATCGCCTCTGCCGAGTCGAAGAGCAGCGACGCCATCCGTGAGTGAATGCGCATCGGGCAGATCGTAACGCTTCGCGCGGCGCATCGGGACTGCGCCGTAGCGAAGGTTCCGCGCGTCATGCAACGCCTGTGTTCGTTCGATCGGTTCGTTCGCGAGTGAACTCGCCGGTCAGATCTCGATCTCCACCATCACGCCCGCGTGGTCGGACGGAAACACCGGCGTGGGGCGATCGAGCACGACGTCCGCGCTCGACACCGTCATGCCGCGCTTCACGAACACGTAGTCCAACCGTCGGTCGGGCATCGGCGGCCCTCCGTTGTACGGATTCGACTGACGCCACGTGATGCCCGGATCGGCCGGGTGGAGTTCGCGAAATGCGTCTCGCAACCGCGCGCGCATCTGCGCGATCGGCCCCTCGGTCTCGATCGAATTGAAATCGCCCGCGACGATGAGCGGTGCACCATCGGTCTCCCATCCGCGACGTTCGATCTGCTCGAGCATCAGCCTCACTTGCGTCCTTCGCGCGCCATCCTCGTCGGGGCGCCACGAGAGATGCGTGGTGGCGACGTGGATGTCACCGGCAGGTGAGGTCACGTTCGCGAACACCGCGACGCGGTTGTCGGGATGATCGGGATCGCCGTGCGGAAGAAGCCGTGCTTCGACCGTGCGCAACGGCCAACGCGCGACGATCGCGACGCCGCGTTCTTCCGTCGAGAGGATCTGTTCGCGGTCGCCGTACGGGCAGAACGCCACCGAGGTCAAACCGACCGCGCGTCCAACGGCCGCTGCCTGATCGTAGAAAGCCTCTTGCCACTGCAACGAGACTTCTTGCAGGCACAGCACGTCGGGCTCACATGCCGCGAGCGCGGTGCTCACGGCCTGCGCGCGGTGCTCGACCCATTGATGATCGAGTCCCGCGAGGTTGAACGAGAGCACGCGCATCCGCATCGATCGCCGGGTCCTTTCGCGTTCGCCACGCGACGAGTGCGCAGCGCTCGTGCGATTGGACAACACCTCGGTGCGAACGTCGCGGACCGCGCGCAGTCCGAGATCGACGTGCGATCGAATTCCCAGCGGCGGCGTTCGCGGTCTACCCTGCGCGAACCATGCGCTTGCACTCTCGCATCATTTCGTTCGTCGCCGCCCTCGCCCCGATCGCGTGCAGCCCACCTGTCGCTCCCAGCGATGCAGCGACCGACGCTCTCCACGACGACGCGCGGGTCACGGCCGATTCGACGACCGGCACCGACGCAACGATCCCGACCGACGTGATGCAAGGCACCGGTTCGGGCGACGGATCACACGACCAGTTCGTTCCGTGGGCGGGCGGCCCCGAGTTCTATCGAACGTTCTCACGCGGACCTTCGACCGACCCGGCGTACTTCCCGATCGCGGTCTGGCTGCAAGCGCCGTCGAACGCCGCACGCTATGCCGCCATCGGCGTGAACATCTTCGTCGGGCTCTACAACACGCCGACGACCGCGGATCTCGATTCGCTCCACGCCGCGAACGTGACGGGCGCGACCGAGCTGAGTGCGGAAACGATGCCGCTCGTGTCGAACACCACGCTGTCGGCATGGACACAACAGGACGAGCCCGACAACGCACAGTGGAACGAGTCCACGCAGAGCTACGACCCGTGCTTCACGCCGGCGGCGCTCACCGCGATCTACAACGACTGGCACGCACGCGATCCGTCGCGGCCGATCTTCATGAACTTCGGGCAGGGCGTCGCGTACACCGACTGGATCGGTCGCGGCACGTGCACCGGCGACCTTGCCTACTATCAACAGGCCGCCGCTGCAGGCGACATCTTGTCGTTCGACATCTATCCCGCCAACGGCTCGGACGCCGCGATCGCGCAGAAGCTCTGGCTCGTCGCCGAAGGCGTCGATCGATTGCGGATGGACGGCAACGATCGCAAGCCGGTGTGGGTCTGGATCGAGACGACGCAGATCGCGAGTGACGGTGGCCCGGGACCGACGCCCGCTCAGACGCGCACCGAAGTGTGGATGGCACTGGTCCACGGCGCGATGGGCATCGGCTACTTCGCGCATCGCATCACGCCATTCGACGAGACCGGTCTTCTCGACGACTCCGCGATGAGCGCGGCCGTCGGCGCGATCGACGACCAGATCCGCACTCTCGCGCCGGTGCTCAACACGCAGTCGATCTCCAACGCGGCCACGGTCGCGAACGGCGGCACGGGCGAGGCGCCGATCGACATGATGGTGAAGCGCAGCGGAGGATCGCTCTATCTCTTCGCCGTGGCGATGCGCGACCAGAGCGTCCACGCCACGTTCACCGTCCCCGCGATGCCCGCCACCGCGCGGGTCGAAGTGCTCGGCGAGTCACGCATGATCGCCGCCTCGGCAGGCTCGTTCCGCGACGACTTCGCCAGTTACGGCGTTCATCTGTACCGACTCACCTGGTAGCGCGAGACGCTCATCGAGAGCCCGTCACGTCGGCGCATACGAACCGCGCACGCGTTCGCCCGAACCGGGCTCTTGCGGCGCGCCGCCCGCTTTCGGACGCATGATGAATCCCATCAAGACGCCCGCCGCGAATCCACCGACGTGCGCCCAGTACGCAACGCCGCCACCGCTCTGCGCGCTGGCGAATCCGCCCACGAACTGCAGCGCGAGCCAGAGGCCGAGGTACACGATCGACGGCACTTGCACGACGCCGCCCATGGCGCCCGGCATCAACGCGAGCACGCGCGCCCGCGGGTAGAGCACCGCATATGCGCCGAGTACGCCGCCGATGGCGCCTGATGCGCCGAGCATCGGCGTGGTCGAACCGGGCGCGGCCGCGAACTGCGCGAGTGCGGCGACGATGCCTGCGATGAGATAGAGCGCGAGGTACTTCGGCTTCCCCACGGCGTCTTCGACGTTGTCGCCGAAGAGGCGGAGGAACCAGAGATTGCCGACGACGTGCATCAAGCCGCCGTGAAGGAACATCGACGTGAGGATCGTCAGGTATCCCTGCGGTTCGCCGTTGCTCACCCGCGCCGGCACGAGCGCCCAGTGGCGGAAGAACTCCTCGCGCGCTGGTTCGGCCAGGAGCATTTCGTAGCCGAATACGACGGCGCACAGCGCGATGAGCACCCAAGTGACGACCGGCCGCGTGCGAACCGGATTGATATCGCGGATGGGGAGCATGCCGCACTGCGAAGCGCGATCCGTGCCGAGTCGGTGTGCAGCGGCGAGGCGAAGTGCATCACAGCGCGGTGACACAGCCGGGCTGCGGTGCCATTCACACGACAGACGGAAGGCCGAATGCTCGCGGTGTGCTGCGTGCGTTCATCGGTTGCCGGCTCGACGACGCGGCGCATCGTCGCGTTCACGACGTCCTCACATCGCTCCGTGAGCGATCGAGTCGCGCGGGAATTCATGCTTCGTACACGCCCTTCGACAATCTCCACGTGACCCTGAAATTCCTCGGAATGATCGACGATGCGCAACTCGAGCCACTGGCAGCCGTCGTTGCTTCCGTGGCTGCGCGACATCCGCCGCTCAGCGCAGAAGTCCACGGGCTCGGTACTTTCCCGCCGCATCGGACCGCGCGCGTGGTGTTCGCGGACATCGCGCGCGGTCGCGAAGGATTGATCTCCATCGCGCGTGACCTCGAAGCAGAGTGTGCGGCGCTCGGCTTCGAACGCGAGACGCGCGACGCACACCCGCACATCACGCTCGCGCGCATCAAACCCGGCCCGCGATTCGAGCGCGAGACTGCGTTCCCCGCGCGGAGCGATTGCGGTCTCGCGACGATCGACACGCTGACGTTGTTTCGCAGCGCGCCGGGCCCGTCGGGGCCGGCGTACACGTCGCTCGCCGAGCAACCGCTCACGGGTCCGAGCGACTGACGATGCGGCCGAGGCGCGGCGGCGCGTTCGCGATGAGCGCGCTGCCCGTGTCGGTGGATGTTGTGCGGGAGAGAAGAAACGGAGGGACGAACGCGTGTGGCGTTCGGCGAGGAATTACTGCGACAGACCCGACGTCGCGAGCGTGCCGTTGATCGTGCAGGGTTCCGCGCCCGACGTGGGCGAGAGGCTCACGCCGTTGAACGTCACGTTCATGTGGCCGGTGGCGAGATCGAATTCGTTCACGGTCATCGTGCCGCCGACGTGGCCGGTGTTGATGAACGTCGACGCGCCCGATCCGAACTGGATGTTCTGCGTGCAGCGACGACCGATCGCGCACACCGGAATGGTCTGCCCGGGCGTCACGGTACCGAGCTTCACGAACGCGCGCGCGAGCTGCGTGCCCTGGATCGCGGTGACGTTGAGACCTTCGGCGGCCGACGTCACGCGGATCATTCCCTGCGTCAGCGTCAGTGCCGCGCATCCGCCGGTGAGTGCCGGCGTCGAGGTCACGAGCGAAGCGACCTGCGGCTGCATCAGCGGCGCGGCGGTCGGACCCGGGGTGGGCATCATCGCGGCTTGCGCGGGAGCTGCCGGCGTGGCGGGGGCAGACGGTGCCGTCATCATGCCGATGACGACGAGCGCGATGCCGATGGGGGTCGATGCGCCACCGACGATGAATGCCTTCTTCTGCGTGCTGGCCGCCTTGCCGGCGAGTTCTTCGCGCGTCTTGTCGGCGATGAGCAGCGAGGCCCAGCTCGGCGAGCTGATCGAACCGTCGTCCTGCAGCTTGCCGTTCACGTACACGGCGCCCTTCGGCGTGAGGTACTCCTCGGTGACGAAGAAGTTCGCGGTCAGCGGCACGTCGATCATCTTGCCGAACGCGCCCGGGACCTGCATCGCGCTCGGGATCGTGAAGTGCGGCGTCACTTCGAGCGGCTTCGCGCCCATCGTCGCCATGAGACCGCGGCTGAACTTCTTGCGGGTGAACGGCTTCTCCGAGCAGAACTCGCCGCCACGCTTCGCATCGATCGACACCACGACGTTGCCCGATCCGTCATTCACGGCGAACGGCACGGCCTGCTTCTCTTCGACCACGGTGTGCTTCTGCTCGGCGCCCTTGTCGGGCCACTCGGCCTCGAGACGCATCTGGTAGTAGACGCACTGCGCGCCGCTAACGGGCGACGTGAGCAACTGCTGCGTCTGCATCTGCCCGTACGTGGAGATCGAGCCCTTCTTGTCGGCGAGGGTCTTGCCCTGCGCTGCGACCTGACCGGTCCCCGCGAACGGCGTGCTCGCGAGGCGTCCTCCGCGCAGCTTCTGCAGAAGCCCGCCGAGAAGGCCCATCACACCGACCAACAACAAAATGTATCCAATGGCTGACATCGTTCGCGTCCCTCTCCGTGCGTTGTTTCCCCGAACTCGCGACGACGATGCTGACGCACGTGACGCGATGAATCGGCGGGCATCCTATAGGCAGTTCGGGCCGAAGCATCGTGCGATCGCGCACGAGCTGGTCGTGATTTTCGGAGGGAAGACGCAAACGCGGATCGCGAGCGCGAAGAATGCGCGACCGCCAGGGCGGACGATGGCAGGGGGTGAGGAAGGATGCCGCGCGTGAGGAGGACTCCGTCACGCGCGACGGGGCGGGTTCAGTTCGCGGCGTTGAATCGAATCGCGGTCATGTTCGCAACGCTGTTGGAGCTGTTCGAACTCCACTGCCAGCCGGTGGAGCCCACGAGATTCTCGGCGCCGATCGTCGCGCTGCTGCCCGTGAAGAGCGTGGCGCTCGTGCCCTGGACCATCGAGCAGTAGTGAAGTTCCACCGTTCCGTCCTGGAAGAACTTCGTCTGGAACGTGAGATGCGCGGTCGTGTCGCCGCTCGGGTAGAAGTCGGTCCATTGCACCGTCTGATGCAGCGTCGATCCGCTTCCGAACGTAGCGGCGCTGATCACGGACGCCGCGCTCGAGGGGTACAGGTCGTCCCAGAAGGGCGCGATGAACCCGTTCGGCGCGCTGCTGTTCGCAATCGCCGAGTTCGAGAATGCCACCGACGGAGTGCCGCCGGCCGCGGTGTAGAGCTGCATGAACCCGTTCGTCGTGACCGAGTACTGCGTGACGGTGCTCCCGAGGAACGAAGCCGTGAACGGCAACGCCAGGACAGCACTCGCCTGATCGTCGACCGAACTCCCGCCGACGATCATCGTCGGGATCGCCGTCGCGCTCGACATGTCGTCGCACGCAACCGGGACCGCCATGAGCGCCTGGATCTGGAAGGTGCCGGTTGCGCTAGCCGACGACGCACCCACGGCGAGTGTGTACGTCTGCGCCGACGCCATCGCGTTCACGATGCGAAGCCCTTCGGTCGTGCTCGAAGACGCGTCCGAACTGGCCGCGCATGTCGCCGCACCGCACGCAGAGAGTGAGCGGATGCTCGGGTTCGCGGACCCCGACGACTCCACGACGCTGATGACGGCCGTCGT
>CBIHQZ010000234.1:0-8272 GCA_966212315.1 uncultured Myxococcales bacterium | reverse complement strand
GTCACGGTGGGACGCTCGACGGTTCGTGTGCGTCTCACCCCCGCCCCGTAACGCGCCGGTCCGCGATTCGACCAGCCAGCGATTGTTGTCACACCGTCCCCGCCTGCCTGGTCTTGTGGTGATGAGCAAACGACTCTTCGTACTCGGCGCGACCGGCAAGACCGGCACCGAACTCCTCGACCTCGGTCTCGCCCGCGGCCACTCCATCACCGCGTTCGTTCGTTCCCCCTCGAAGATCGCGCGACGCGACCCTCGTCTCACGGTCGTCGCCGGCGATCCACGCTCGGCCGACGAACTCGCGGCGGTCCTCCCCGGCCACGACGCTGTTCTCTCTGCACTCGGTGTGCGTCCGCCTGCCGCATTCCGCCCTCACACACTCGTGCAGGAATGCGCGGCCAGCACCGTCGCGGCGATGACCCGTGCCGATGTCTCGCGCATCGTCTTCGTGTCGGCGGCGGTGCTGTTTCCCGAACGCGGCCTGACCTTCGCGTTCTTTCGATGGTTGCTGCAGCACATCGCACACGACCTCGATGCAGCCGAACACGTGCTTCGCGCGACGCCGCTCACGTGGACCATCGCGCGTCCGCCGCGACTCGTCGGCGACGCCGACGAGCGCTACCGCACCGCACGCGATGCGCTGCCGGCTGGATCGCGGGTGATGTCGTTCCGAGCGCTCGCCGCGATGATGCTCGACGCGGTCGAAGCCGACGCTCACGTTCGTGAACTCGTCGGGGTCACGCGGTGAACACGCGGGCGCGCATGAATGCGGACGCGGTACCGGACGAACGCACACGTCGCGATGTCGATGCGTTCGAAACACACCGCCGCGATCTGCTCGCGCTCGCGTATCGAATGCTCGGCGATCTCGGCCGCGCCGAAGACATGGTGCAAGAGACGTGGCTTCGCTGGCATCGCCGTGATGCGTCCGAGGGCATCGAGTCGCCGAAAGCATACCTCGTGACCATCGTGACCCGCCTCTCCCTCAACGAACTCGCCTCTGCCCGCGCGCGTCACGAAGCGAGTCGCGAAGACCATCTCCCAGAACCGATCGATCTCGCGCATGGCGGACTCGATCGGTTGGAAGCACGCGAGCAGTTGTCGATGGCATTCCTCGTGGTGCTGCAACGCCTCACACCGGCCGAACGCGCAGTGGTGCTCTTGCACGACGTGTTCGACTTTCCGCATGACGACATCGCGCCATTGATCGGCAAGACCGCGATCGCGACCCGCAAGCTTCTCGAACGCGCGCGCGGCCACCTGGACGCAGGACGCGCGATGATCTCGGCCTCACGCGCGGAGCACGAACGTCTGCTCGAGGCGTTCGTGAGTGCGGCAGGGAGCGGCGACACCACGGCGCTGGTCGACTTGCTGGCGCGGGACGCATCGGTCGTGACCGACGGTGGTGAAGAAGGCCGGACGTTCGGTCGGCTGCGGAATCTGAAGCAACCGCTCACCGGCGCAGAACGCGTGGCGGCGTTCGTCACCGCCGCCGCTCAGCAATCGACGATGTCGATGGAGCCACGTGTGTTGAACGGACAACCCTCGATCGTGTTCGTGCGAGACGGGAGCTACTTCGCGGCCATGCTCCTCGGCGTCGCCGACAGCAAGATTCGGAGCGTGTTCTTCTGTGCCGACGCAGCCCGTCTCGGGCACCTTCGCGCCGCGACGTAGCACTTCATCGCGTCGATGCACCGACCCATTCGAGATAGTCCGACAGCCCACCCTCGACGGGCACCGCGATCAGTTCCGGATTCTCGTAGCTGTGCAGCGCTCGCACTCGCGCAGCGAGATCGTCGAAGCGATCGTCGGTCGACTTGATCACGAGGAGCAGTTCGCGATCGTCCTCGATGCGCCCTTTCCACGCGTAGATCGAACGGATCCCGGGAATCACGTTCACACACGCGGCGAGCTTCTCTTCGACCAGCGCGTGACCGATCTTCGACGCCATCGTCTCGTCGGGCACCGTGCAGAGAAGCAGTCGTACCCTGGCGTTCGGGATCCAGCTGTTCATGCGGTCGTGGATAGCACGATCGATGTTGCGTGCTCACCGTCACCCCATCATGTAATCCATTCACGGCATGAATGATTATCATTCACGCGGCCTCGCGATCACAACAC
Source organism: uncultured Myxococcales bacterium (assembly GCA_966212315.1). Classification (GTDB taxonomy): domain Bacteria; phylum Myxococcota_A; class Polyangia; order Polyangiales; genus CBIHQZ01. Next base: position 6,154 of record CBIHQZ010000234.1, on the reverse strand, counting down.
CTTCCACCACGGCACCGCGAGCACGCGGTCGGCAATCCACGTCACCGTCGATCCGCCGTGCAGCAGCAGCCCCGCCCGCGAGCGTTTCCCGTACTCGTCGAGGAATACTCGCAACCCCTTGGCGTCCGAGAGCGTCGGTCGCGTCGTGGCCTTCACCTCGATGGGCAGCACGGTGTTCCCGGACTCGATCACGAAGTCGACTTCGTCGCCGGTCGACGTTCGCCAGTACATCACTTCGTGCGCATCGGGCTGGCTTCCGCGCCACGCGAGCAGATCCGTCAGCACGAGATTCTCGAGATGCTCGCCACGCGCTTCGCTTTCCCCGGCGAGGTGCATCGCCAAGCCCGTGTCCGACCAATACGCCTTCGGCGACTTGATCAATCGCTTGGTGCGATTGACCGCGTAGGCGGGGAGTCGAACGAGTTGGTACGACGCCTCCAGCAAGTCGAGCCATCGATGGACGCTCGGCTGCGACAGCCCCACGTCACGCGCCACTTCGGTCTGGTTCAGCATCGTGCCAACGCGAAGGCACACGGCACGCATCAAGCGGCGGAAGTCCACCAGCGAAGAGACGGTCGAGAGATCCCGCACATCGCGCTCGAGATAGGTCTGCGTGTACCCCGAGAACCAGTGCGAGCGATCGGCCGGGGTCGTGAGTTGTAATGCCGGCGTGGGGTAGCCGCCGCGTCGCGCGAGATCGCGCCAGTCCTCGCGCGTACTGTCTCCTTCGAAGAGCGCCGGCCAACGCTCGTCGCGCGCGCGCAGCAGTTCGGACCAACGTCCCGCCCGTGCCTCGCCACGCACCTCTGCGCGCGTGAGTGGCCACAGCGTGAGGTACACGGCGCGCCCCGCGAGCGATTCGGACACGCGATGATGGAGCAGCGGATTCGCGGAACCCGTGAGCAGGAATCGCCCGGGCGTTCGGCGCGCATCGACCGCTCGCTTCACGGCGAACAGCAGATCCGGCTCACGTTGCACCTCGTCGATCGTGATGGGCTTCGCGTCGCGTAGGAGTGAGTCCGGCTCGGTCGCGACACGTTCGCGTACGTCGAAATCGTCGAGCGAGTAGTACGCGCGATCCTTGGGAAGGTGCTGCGCGAGCGTGCTCTTCCCGGTCTGGCGCGCGCCGGTGACGACCACCACGGGGAACGTCTTGAGCGCCGCACGCAACGGGTCCGCAAGGAGCCGCGAGAGAACCGGAGAGTCATCTTCCGACATCGCGTGAATGATTATCATTCACGATGTGAATGATCTGCAAGCAGCCCCCATCGCTCGTCGGCAGTTTCCTCTCGATGCGCCCGGCCGGTTCGCGATGCGGCGAGGCCGATGCTCATCACGAACACACAGCTCAGTTCTCTCTGTGCGCGCCGGCGGCGTCGCGATGAAGCGATGTCTGCAACCGCAGCATCGCGCCCTGCCCCGTGCGGATCAGCCCCACTCTGGGCCGATCGAGATCGACGAGCGTCCCGATGCCGATCGCGAGGAGCATCGGCACCATCGCGGACGAAAGGATGTGCCGTCGCCGCCGAAGCCCGCATGCGTAGCCGGTCGCACCGCACGCGATCAACGACGCGAGGAACAACACCACCAGGAACGTGGGCGGCACGTGGTCCTCGAGCGCCGCGCGCCGATCACCCGCCCGGTCGATGGTGTCGTTCATCGTCGCAACGAGAAGCGCCGCGAGCGTGGACGACGGGGTCGTGCGGACTTCCGTCGCGATTCGATCCCACATCTGACGCTGCAGCGCCTCGCTCCGCGAGTCCGCAGCCTCGATGCTCGGCGCCTCGGCAGCAGCGTTGTAGAAAGCGACCCGCGCATCGGCGTAGGCGACGAGCAGAGTCCGCAGTTCCTGCGCCGCGGGAGGGGACAGGAATTCCGCGCGGAGGTAGGTCGTACCGATCGCGTTCGCCTCGGCGACGATGAGTCGTCGTCGCAGCGAGAACCGCGACTCGGCCATCGAGAGTCCGAACGCGAGAAGCAACGCGACCATCCCGAGGGCCGCAGCCTGCGCCGCGCCGGTGAGCGCGCCGAGCGACTCGCGCGAGTCCGCCGACACGCGCAGCCCCAGCCGATAACTCAGTTCGTCGGCGGCCACGAGGCAACCGATGAGCGAGAGGGACGTCCAGATCGACCAGACCGGCAGGGATGTGAACATCGCTTGCGAGAGCGTGGTCGGCTGCGGTCCGACTCGCCATGCGCGTCCGGCGCCGCGCAGTGCGACGAGTCACTGCGCGAAGCGTGTAGAACGTGTGATCAAGCGGCGATGGCTGCAGCAAGCCGAGAGCATCGACGCGTTCATCGAGGCTCTCGAGTCGGACCGATTCGAATTCGACTCTGGTTGAGCGCTACGCCCGCTTCCCAGCGAGGAACTCTTCCGCCAGCGCGACGTCGTCACGCGAGCCGATGAAGAGCGGCGTGCGCTGGTGCAATTCATCCGGCTGCACGTCGAGCACACGCTGCCCGCCGTCCGACGCGGCTCCGCCCGCGGCCTCCGCAATGAACGCCATCGGCGCCGCTTCGTAGAGCAACCGAAGCTTTCCCTTCGGGCTCTTCGCATCGGCCGGGTACGAGAACACGCCGCCCTTCAAGAGCGTGCGATGGAAGTCGGCCACGAACGAGCCCACGTAGCGCGCGCCGTACGGACGCTGCGTTTCCTTGTCGGTGCCCTTCAGGTGATCGATCCACGCGCTGAGCTTGCTGTCCCAACGCGAGCGATTCCCCTCGTTGATCGAGTAGGTGTTGCCGCGCATCGGGATGCGGATGTTCTCGTGTGAGAGGAAGAACTCGCCGACCGACGGGTCGTAGGTGAAGCCGTGAACGCCGTCGCCGGTCGTGTACACGAGCATCGTGCTCGATCCGTACAAGATGTATCCCGCCGCGACCTGCGAGCTTCCGCGTTGCAGACAGTCGGTCAGTGTTCCGTGCTTGCCGATCGTGATGCGACGATGAATCGAGAAGATCGTTCCGATCGACACGTTCACGTCGATGTTCGAACTGCCGTCGAGCGGATCGAAGAGCAGCACGTACTTCCCCGTCGGGTACTGCTCGGGAATGCGAATCGGTTCGTCGACCTCTTCGCTGCCCATCAAGCAGAGATGCCCGCCCGCCTCGCAGCTCCTGATGATCACGGTGTTCGCGAACTCGTCGAGCTTCTGCACCTGCTCGCCCTGCACGTTCGTCTGACCCGTGAGCCCGAGCACACCCGCGAGACCGGCCTGACGCACGCGCGAGTTGATGATCTTCCCGGCGAGCGCGATCTGCTGGAACAGCGCAGTGAAGTCACCGGTCGCACCGGGGATGTTTCGCTGGCGCTCGAGGATGTGTCGATCGAGCGTCGTGCCCGGAAGTGCGTTGGTCGGCGGCGGTCCCCACGAGTGCTGGATGCTCATGGAGCAATCGAATAGCGCGGCGGCGCTGCGTTGGGAAGATCGCCGCGTCGGTCGCTGTCAGTTGTGCGGCGGTTCGACGACCACGCGCGCGCCGGCGGGATCGGCAACCGTCACCGCACCGTCGCGACCGACGACCACCATCGGTTCGCTCGGGATGATGGCGATCGGATCGCGCGGGAAATTCCCTTGGACGAGGTGCCATTCGTGCCGCTGCCACGAAGCGAACGGCCCGCCCGCGCCGACTGCGATCAATCGCTCGCCTGCGAAGGCCGCTACGATTCGCGGTTCGAACGGCGTCGGAGTCGTCGCTGCCGAGTATTCGCGACCCGGTCGTCCGCGCGAGAACTCGCCGTGTTCGTGCACCATGTAACTCGTGCCGTTCGAGTCGACGACGGTGTCGAGATAGTCCGCCACGGTCATCGGTGTGACGCTTCCGTAGCGCACCAGCGACAGGTCTTCGCCGCCGTGTCGCGCGATGATCGTGTCGTCGCGCATGAGCCGCGCACTGATGACCGGCGCGAGATCGCGCGCGAGCACCGAGAGCCCGCTCTCGCTGACCATCGCCAGAGCCGGATGCGCACCGGCGATGAGGTGTGCTCCGTCGCGCACCGTGACGAGCACGCGGGGATCGGAATCCGCGTCGAGCTGCGGCGCATGCGCCACGCTGAGATCGTCGCCGCGCGTCGTGCGAAGGATCAGCGCGTGCCCGGCGTTCGGCCCGGTGCCGCGCGCGAGCACATAGAACACGCCGCGCATGTAAGTCACGTCGCGGGGTTCGGCGTCGGTGAACGCGAGGCGCTGCCAATGATCACCGTCGAGCCGATAGAGCGCGCCACCACCCACGCCGAGAATCCGACGCGAGTCGGCGCCTGCGGCGTGATCGAGCACCACCGCCGATGACTGCGGCGGATGCGCGATCGCCGCCGTCGCGGACGTCACGGGCGTCGACCCGTCGGTCGCAGCGACCGCGGCGTCGTGATCCGCTGCAACGACGGGGGCGTCGCCGAGCGCCACGCGCCGGGGGACTTCGATGCGCGCGCCTGCATCCTCGGAAGCCGCCGCGTTCGACGTCGGACGACACGCCGCCACCGCGGCCATTGCCATCACCCCGCCCACACGAAACGACCTGCGCACGGGCGGAGCATCCCAAAGCCGACCGTCTCAGATCAACCGTTCTGCGTCACCGAATGCGATTCGCGCGCGGCCTCGATCATCGGCTCGACTTCCGCGCCATTCGCTGAACGGCAGTGAGCACTGCCGGCGCGACCGACTGTTCGCGCGCCAGTGTGTCGACCGCTTGCAGCAGTGCCGCGGCGTACATCGCACGCGCGCGCGGCGCGATTCGCATGCTGGCGAGATGTCGCTCCACGGTGGCCGTGTCTCCACGCATGATCGGTGACGCGAGTGCCCGCGAGGGCCCCGCCACGAACACGTTGTGCGCAGCGCTCGCGAGTAGCGATCGCGTGAAGGCCCGAATCGCATCGGCATCGGCATCGCGCGCCGCTTCGGCGAACAACGCGGCGGCGCCTTGCGCGAGAGCGACCGCACCGGTCGCACAGAGCGCGGCTGCGGCGTGGTAGCGAACGCGATCGACCTGCGCGAGTCGGAATACCCGCGCACCGGTCGGCGCGAACAACTTCGCGAGCCAACGCGCGAGCGGCGCATCGCCCTCGAACGAAAGCGCTGCGCCATCGAGCGTCGGCGGACGTTTCGGATCGGCGACCGCGACGAGCGGATGCAACGCGCCCGTGAGCGCGCCCGCGTCGTGCGCGATCGCGAGGACGTCGTTGCCCAGCATCCCCGCGAGATGAACCACGGCATCACCGCGCCCGACGAGCGCTGCGCTCTCGAGCGACTCACACACCGCCTCCACCGCGGGGTCGCGCACCGCAAGGATCCAGCACACGCGTCGTGCATCGCCTCGCGCGCGCTTCAGACCGGCCGGCGACGATCGACCACGCACCGACGCGAACGCGATGCCGTGGGCCCGAAACGCTCGCGCGAACGCGCCGGCCATGCGCCCGCGCCCCACGAGGATCACGCGGCGATCGAGAACGCGACTACGCACCGCGATACAGACCGTGTTCGCGCACGTACTCGAGCACCGGCGCCGGCACGAGGTCCGACACATCGTCGCCGTGCGCGAGCGCCGCGCGCAGATCGCGCGAAGCTGCTTCGGGAATCACCGCCGCTCTCGACCCTTCGTGCGGGAATCCGACGCGTCCCACCACGATGAGCGGCGCAAGCGCGACCACTTCGTCCCACGCGAACCACTTGTGCTTCTCGTGAAGGATGTCGCTCCCGACGACGAAGCGCAGCGACCAGTCGGGGTGCCGGTCGCGCAACGCGCGCAGCGTGTAGAGCGTCTTCGACTCGCCGCCGATCTCCTGCTCGATGTTCGAGATCTCGACGCGATGCAGATCCGCGAACGCACGCGCACACATCGCCATCCGGTGCGAGTAGTCCGCCATCTTCTTGCCGAACGGGTGCGCGTACGTCGGCACCACGAGGATGCGATCGACCGGCTGGGTTGCGAGCACGTACGCGGCACACAACAGATGCGAGACATGCGGCGGATCGAAACTCCCGCCGAACACCGCGACCCGCGTCATCGCCTACTGCACTCCCATTCGCGCGCCCCGCGCGAGGGAGAGACGGTGTTCCTGGGCGACCTTGCCGTCCTTGTCGTAGAGCGTGCAGACCAGCGCATCGTCCGAGTACGCGATCACACCCGCATGCGCGCCCGACGGCGCCGTGATCCATCC
>CBIHQZ010000233.1:0-8281 GCA_966212315.1 uncultured Myxococcales bacterium | reverse complement strand
TCGGCCAGGAGCCACTGGACGAGGTACGTATCGCCGCGTTCGCCGCCGGGCGCGTCGCGCCGTGGGCGGCGCTGGGCGGGGAGGCGGCCGCCCGGCGGGGGCGGCGCGGGGCCTTGGCGGACCGTGCCGCGCAGTGCCGCGCTCCTGGCTCTCGACGGCTTCGCCATCGACGTCGATTCGCGGTTAAGCGCCTGCGGTTCTCGCCGATTCACGAATCGATGATGCGAATGCTCTCTCGTTCTCTCCTGCTCACCCTCGCGCTCACGACCGGCTGCTCCGGACTCAGCGTGCTCAGCGTGATGCGACCTTCGTACAACGCTTCGGTGCAGGTCATCTTGCCGCTCGAGGGCACCGTCCTCGCGACGAGACGCGCACTCCACGCGCTCGGATGGAATGCCACCGTCTCGCGAACGCGCAGCAATCGCATCGTTGCGATGCGCGACGTCACCACGGCCTCGCGTGACGTTGCCATCGTCGACATCGTCGCCGGCGGCAATTTCGAGATCTGGGTGCGCACCGAGATTGCGGGCGATGACGGCCACTGGATCTCGCCGCTCGCTGTCTGCGACGGCTACACGTATTCGCGCGAGCGGGAGATCGCAGCACGCATCGAGGCCGCTGCCCGGCGAATCGAGCGCCACGCGACCGTCACGCGACGCGACAGCGTTCGCAACGACGCCACCGCGCGCTCGCAATGAAGACGACACCGGGGATCGATGCGTCGCTACGCGGCCCGCGCTCTCCGTGAATCGATTCGGGTCGTCGTGCCACTGAATAGGAAGGATCGGACGATGAAGGCATTCTCACTCGGCGACACGATCGCCAACCGCTACGTGCTCCGCCGCGAAATCGGGCGCGGAGGCACGGCGGTCGTCTTCGAGGCAGAGCACTTGTTCACGGGGCGCTTCGTCGCCCTGAAACTCGTCTCGCCTGATCTCGCCATCTCGCTCGACGATGAACTACGCAGTCGGATGCTTCGCGAGGCACGCGGACTGGGCATGGTGCGGCACCCGAACGTGGTCGACGTGATCGACGCAGGGCTTGCCGATGACGACGTGCCCTTCGTCGCGATGGAAATGCTGCTCGGCAGAACGCTCGAAGGACTTCTCGCCGCGCGGATTCGTCTCGATCTCGAGAACACACTCGCGGTCGGACTCGGGCTGTGCAGCGCACTCGGCGCGTTGCACCGCCAGGCACTCATTCATCGCGACGTGAAGCCAGGGAACATCTTCCTCGTGCGGGACGGTGCCGGAAACACCCACGTCAAGTTGATGGACCTCGGCATCGCGCTCGGCGCGGCCTTCAGCGAACGAAAGATCACGCGCCGCGGCGAAATCGTCGGCACGCTGGAATACATGTCGATGGAACGGCTCGCAGGCGACGACGCAATCGATCCGCGCGGCGACGTCTACGCGGCCGGCGTCACGCTCTTCGAGTGCCTCTCTGGCGACGTTCCGTTCACCGGTTCGCTCGCCGACGTGGCGCGACAGGTGATGCCCGTCGATGCGCGGCCGGTGACGTTGCGCGTTCCGGGCGTTCCGATCGCCATCGCCGAAGTGATCGAGCGAGCATGTTCGCGGCAGAGGGAGAATCGCTACGCCACCGTTGACGACTTCGCCACCGCGCTCCGCGCAGCGTGTGACGGACGCGAACCGCGGCTCACGTTGCTCGATGATCCGCACGTGCGAAAGAGCCGTGTCGACCTCGCGGCCGAGGGTGCGGTGTCGCGCCGCAAACATGCTCGCGCGCCGTACGCGACGCCCATCCGTCTCTCACGCGGAAGCGCGAATCTCGATGGACGATCCGAAGACATCTCCGCCGGCGGAATGCTGGTGATCTCCCGCGAACGGCCCACCGTGAACGAGACCGTCCTCGCCCGATTCGCCCTGCCGATCGAAGGCCGGGTCGCAAGTGTGAACGGCGTCGTCCGATGGGTGCGCGCGGCGAACGCGAACGGGGCTGCCGCGGTCGGCGTCGAATTCGTCGATCCCGATCCGCAGATCGTCGCTTCCATCGAGCGTTACGTCGAAGTGATGACTCGGCTCGGCTGAATACAGACGACGTAGAATCGCCAGAGCCGGTCTCATGTTTTCCAGCGATACGCCGATACAACCTGCATGACGATCACGCCGTTCGAAACTCCCGCCCGCGCCGTACTTCGCCCTCCCGCTGCTCCCACGCAGGCGCGCGGCCGGATCCTCCTGGTCGACGACGACGCTGCGCTCCTCGCGTCGTGGACGCGACTGCTCACGTCCGTCGGCTTCGATGTCGTGGGCATGACGGACGCAATCCAGGTTGTCGATCACGTGAAAGCGAACGCGTACGACGTCGTCGTCACGGACATCCACATGCCGGACATCGACGGCACGGAACTCCTCCGCTTGCTGCACGATGCAGCGCCCGACATGCCGGTGCTCCTCTCGACCGGCGCTGCCTCGGTGGACACGGCTCTGCGCGCCATCGAGCTGCACGCATTCCGCTACCTCCTCAAACCGATCTCACCGCCCGACATGGTCGCGGCCCTCGACAGTGCCGTCCGCGCGCGACGTCTCGCGAAGCAGCGTGAAGCCGCGCTCGAGTCGCTGCATGCGATGGAGTCGGAGGCACTCCGTCTCACGCAACTCTCGGTGTCGCTCGACAATGCCCTCGCGACGTTGTGGGTCGCATTCCAACCGATCGTCGATCGGAACGGTGCGGTGTACGGCTACGAAGCACTGATGCGCACGCGCGAGCCTTCGCTCCCGCATCCCGGTGCCGTGCTCGACGCAGCAGAACGCCTCGGACGTCTTCCCGAACTCGGCCGGTCGATGCGCGCGCTCATCGCCGCGGAATTCACGGGTGCCCACCAGTCGCAGGTTCTCTTCGTCAATCTCCTGCCGAGCGATCTCTTCGACGAGACTCTCCACGCCGACGACAGCCCGCTCAGTGCCTACGCCGGACGTGTCGTACTCGAAGTCACCGAGCGTAGTTCGGTTCACGCGCTCAAGGATCTCGGCCCGCGCATCGAGTCGCTTCGCGCGCGTGGACTTCGCATCGCGGTCGATGATCTCGGCGCCGGCTACGCGGGGCTCACCAGTTTCGTCCTGCTGCGCCCCGACGTCGCCAAGATCGACATGTCACTCGTTCGCAACGTCGACACCGACCCTGTGAAGAAGCGCCTCATCGCCGCGATGGTGAAGCTCTGTGACGACCTCGGCGTGCAAGTTGTCGCCGAGGGCATCGAGACGCGCGCCGAACGCGACGCCGTTCTCGAACTCGGAGTTCATCTGTTCCAGGGATACTTCATCGGGAAGCCAGGGCCGGGCTTCTGCGCAGTGAACTGGTAACGGACTCGGCGTCGACGCGAACGCGAGACACATCTCATGCACTACCGCGAACTGTTCGAGCACTGCTCCGATGGCGTCTTTCTCATCGACGTCAGCCCGGAGGGTCGTTTCACCATCGCCGGCTTCAACCCCGTCGAGGAACAACTCGTCGGCCTCAAGAGCGCCGACGTGGTCGGCCGCGATGTCGAAGACATCCTTCCCTTGCCGCTCGCCGAGCGGCTTCTCGCCAACTACCGCGCATGCGTGAAGGCCTGCGCGCAGGTGAGCTACGACGAGATGCTCGAACTTCCCGCGGGAAGACGATACCTGCAGACGACGCTGATCCCGGTGAAGGGCCCTCGAGGCGTGCACCGGATCGTCGGCATCGCGCGCGACGTCACGGGACGCGTCGAAGCCGAATCGGCGGTGCGGGCGAGCGGCGAGATGTTCCGTCAGCTCGCGGAGAACATTCGCGACGTGTTCTGGATGATTCGTCCCGAGCCGTTGAGCGTTCTCTACGTGAGTCCCGGGTACGAGCAACTGTGGGGTCGTAGCGCCGAGAGCGTGACGTCGAACCCGTTGTCGTGGTTGGAGGCGATCCACCGCGAGGACCGCGGTCGCGTCGCCGAGGCGTTGCGCACGAAGTTGATGAGCGGCGCGTACAACGAGACCTACCGTATCGTCCGCCCCGACGGGAGTGAACGCTGGATCCGCCAGCGCGCGTTCCCGGTCCCGAGCACCGCAGGTGTCGACCGCGTGGTGGCGATGGCCGAAGACATCACGGAGGTGCGGATGATCGAGGATCAACTGCACCACGCGCAAAAGATGGAGGCTGTCGGTCGCCTCGCGGGCGGCGTCGCGCACGACTTCAACAACCTGCTCTCCGTGATCCTGAGCAGCACGTGGCTCATGTCCGAACAGCTCGATCCCTCGCACCCGATGCGCGCGCACGTTGCGGACATCAAGGCATCGGCCGATCGCGCGGCGGAGTTGACGCGGCAGCTCCTCGCGTTCAGCCGGCGGCAGACGCTGCGACTGGAAACGGTGGATCTGAACCAGGTGCTCACGAGCACGGGCAAGCTGCTTCAACGGTTGATCGGCGAAGACATCGAGATCACCAACATCCCGTTTCCGTCACCCGCAAAGGTAAAGGTCGATCCGGGGCAGATCGAGCAGGTGATCATGAATCTTGCCGTCAACGCCCGCGATGCGATGCCGCGCGGGGGAAAGATGACGATCGAGATCGGTCACGTGCATCTCGACGAGGAGTACGCCGCGCAGCACGCCGGCGTGGCGACGGGTCCCTACTTCATGCTGGCAGTGAGCGACACGGGCGTGGGCATGGACCGTGCGACGCGAGAACGAATCTTCGAGCCGTTCTTCACGACCAAGGAAGTCGGGAAGGGGACCGGACTCGGGCTCTCGACCGTCTTCGGCATCGTGCAGCAGAGCGGCGGAAACATCTGGGTCTACAGCGAGCCCGGCAAGGGAACGACGTTCAAGATCTACCTCCCGCCCGCCTTCGGGAACGCGCTCGTCGAACCATCGCGCATCGAACAACACGCGACGGATCTTCGCGGCACCGAAACCATCTTGCTCGTCGAGGACGAGGAGCGCCTGCGTCGGCTCGCGCGCACGATCCTGGTGCGTCACGGCTACGATGTGCTCGAAGCGGAGAACGCAGGCGAGGCGCTGCTCCAGTGCGAACAACACCGAGGGCCGATCGGCCTCTTGCTCACCGACGTCGTGATGCCACGCATGAACGGGGTCTTCCTCGCGTCGCGACTTTCGTCGATGCGCCCCGATCTGCGCGTAGCTTTCATGTCGGGGTACACCGACAACGCGCCCGCATTGCAGGGGCTCGTCGAGCCGGGCCAGTCGTTCATCCAGAAGCCGTTCACGCCGGAGGTCTTGCTACGACGCGTGCGCGAAGCGTTGGAAGGCGCTCCCTTCGCGGCATCGCGATCCACGACGGACGTGCGTCTCGACCCGCGTGTCGCCCCGATCGAAGCGGGCGCGAGAACCAAGGCCGTGCCGACGCTGGCACTCGTTCGCTGACGGCAGCGACCGCGCCCTCGAGCACTCGCATCATTTTCATGGGCGGCTGCGTTCACGGAGACTCCGCGACCGTCGCAATACATTGCCTTCCGCCGCCCGGTCGACGACTCTGAGCGACCATGAACGCATCACGAACTCTCGTTTCCTTCTTCTTCGCAGTGACAACCTTCGCGCTCGCTGGATGCCCCGAGTCGACGACGCCGACCGACGGCGCGAACGGCTCGGACGCGACCTCGGACATCGGCACTGATGCGTCCGGCAGCGTCGCGCGCGCCTGCATGGCGTATTCGGACTACCTGCAGCGCTGCGGCGAGACGAACTGCTTTCTCACGCAGTTCGTCGCGCAGTGCTCGGGCATCGTCACGCACTACCGACCGGAACTGCTCTCGTACTTCGAGACGTGCCTTCCCTCGATGATGTGCGATCGCGACGGTGGGACGTCATCGATGGGACCGTGTTCGCCCTCGACGTTCTCGTCGTCGCTGTCGCCGAGCGCGGCGCAGCACAGCGCCGCGGAGGCCCTGTGTGCGGCATGTCCGTCCGTCGGCGGGGACACCGTGACGACTGCGTCCGCGTGCACGTCGGCGATCTTCGATCCGCCGAGCGACGGTGGATCCAGCAATGGCGTGGGCATCTTCCTGCGATACGTCGACGACGCCACCGCGGCTGCCATCGAGCGTGATTGCGTCGCGACGGCGCAGACCGACGGCGGCCTCGGTTGCTCGGGCAACGTGCTGTTCTGCATGCTCGGCGAGATCGGATACGCGAGCGTCTTCAACGCCTGCAACGACGCCGGCGTGCAGGACGCGTCCGCCGAATGACTTCGATCCGCTGAACGCCGCAGCGCTCTCACGCGCCTCGAATCGCATCGCAGCCCTCCGCCTCTCGATCTCCTCGCCCCCGCGGTCTCGAGCCGCTCTTCCAGTCATTGCCACCACACAGGTGACGCGCTGGCGCACTGCGATCCGCCATTTGTGTTGACGCATTCGCCGCCGCCATTTAAATGAACATCATTCCGTTATATTGAACGTCGGTCATCATACCGAACGGAGGAGGCTCACCGGAATGATCTCGAGGAAACACAGCGCACCCCGTCGACTTGCCGCGTTCGTCGCGGCCGGCGCGGCGATGTGCGCCGCGGGTTCGGCGTCGGCGCAGACCGCATGCGCATCGCTCCCGAATCCGCTTTACGGGCTCGGCGGAAGCGCGCAGAAGCCGCTCATCGGCCGCGTCGCCGCGCAGATCGCATCGACGATGACCGTGATCTACGCAGCGCCCGGCGCGTGCAACGGCATCAACGCACTCATCGGTCCCACGACCGCGACCGGCAATGCCAGCTACTGGACTGCCGACGGCATCGAGCACACCTGCACCCTTCCGGTGACCGGTCAGGCGATCGACTTCGCGAACATGGCAACGGGACCGACGCAGTGCCCCGGCGTCGACACGCTCCCGCCCGACATCGGTGATTTCACCGGTCCCGTGAGCGCGTTCAACTTCATCGTGCCGACCGCGTCGACCGAGCAGTCGATCAGCGCCGAGGCCGCGTACATCGTGTACGGCTTCGGCGCGCAGAGTCAGCTCGCGCCGTGGACCAACGAGTCGGTGCTGATCCGCCGCGATCAGAACTCCGCCGCGACGATCGCGATCGCGCTCTCGATCGGGCTTCCGCCGAATCGCTTCCTCGGCGTGGACGCGTTGACCAACGGCAACAGCGTCACGCTCGTGGCCGGTGCGAGCGGCACCAATGCGAACGCCGCCCTCGGCTACGTGAGCGCCGAGAACGCCGACGCGAATCGCGCCACGGTGCGCACCCTCGCGTATCAACACTTCGGTCAGACTTGCGGCTACTGGCCCGACTCGAGCGCGACCTCGTTCGACAAGCGCAACGTGCGGAGCGGGCAGTACTGGATCTGGGCGCCGACGCACTTCTATGCGTACGTCGACGGCACCGGCGAGATCACCAACGCTCGAGCGCGCGATTTCATCGGGTACTTCACCGGCGCGGTCAACGCACCCACCGGCGTCAACATGCTCGACATCGAGATTCGCAACGGGAACATCCCGCGCTGCGCGATGAACGTCTGGCGCACGAGCGATCTCGGACCGCTCATGAGTTACCAGCCGGCCGAACCGTGCGGCTGCTACTTCGAGCAGGTCGCAACCGGCGCGACGACCTGCACCGCCTGCACGACGAACGCAGAGTGCCCGTCGAGCGCATCGGTGTGCCGTCACAACTTCTGCGAGGTGCAGTAGTCATGAATCACTTCAAGCTCGCGCACCGCGCATCGCTCGCATTCGTTCTCGTCGCAGCGTCCCTCACAGGATGCAGCGGCAACAACACGCCCGACGGGAGCAACGACGCTTCGGACATCGCCACGAACGACGTGGTCCGCAACGACGTGACCACCGCCGACGGTTCCGACGTCGTCACCACGACCGACGGAGACACGGATGTCGTCGAGACCGACGCGCAGACCGATGTTCCCACCGACACGACCGGCTGCACCGGCGACGGCGGTTGCTGGGCCTGCGCGCCGACGACCGATCTTCAGTACCTGAACCACTGCACCGGCTCGTCGTGTTCGCACTTCGACAACACCCGCGCGACGCGCCTCCAGCCGGATGGCGGTCTTCCGCCGCTCCCGTAATCGATGCGACGACGTACCCGCAAATCCATGACGGCATCGCGGCGAGGGCTGTGCATCGCGGTGGGAATTCTCACCACGACGCACGCCGCGCGCGCGCAGTCACACGGCGCCGACGATGACCTGGAGATAGGGGTCTCCGCGAGCACGCCGTCGCACGCATCCCCTCGCCCGCGACGTGAGCCGCCACGCAACAGCACGGCTCCGTCGTCGGGTGCGCCCGCAACCGCGGTTCGCGCCGTAACCGCGTCGAACGCACCGAGTCCATCG
>CBIHQZ010000232.1:0-8298 GCA_966212315.1 uncultured Myxococcales bacterium | reverse complement strand
CGAGCAGTTGTTTCTCTCCGAGCCGGTTCACGAACGCGCCATGCTCGCGCACCTCGCCGATCGCATTCGCGCCGCGAGCGCGCTCGTGTCGTACAACGGCAAGGCGTTCGACATGCCGCTGCTTCGTTCGCGCTTCGTGATGTCGCGGATGAAAGCACCCGTCGAGCCGCCGCATCTCGACCTCGTGCACGCTTCGCGTCGGATCTACGGCGAGCGTCTCGAGCAGTGCAAGCTCACCACACTCGAACGCGACGTGCTCGGGTTCGTGCGCGAAGGCGATGTCCCCTCCGGCGAGATTCCGGCGCGCTACGCGCATTTTCTCCGCACCGGCGATGCATCGCTGTTGCACGCCGTGATCGAACACAACCTGTGGGACGTCGTCGCGATGGCCGCGTTGGTGGGCGAACTCGGTGCGCGTACCGCCGGCGGCGATGCCTCGGGGCGCTTCGAGCCGTCGGACATGGCGGGGCTCGCGAAGACCGCGTTCCGAGCCGGCGCGCGCACGCTGGCAACGACCCTCGCGCGCGACGCCGCGACGATCGGCCGGCGCAAGGGGCAGAACGACGTCGCGATGCGCGCCAATGCACTGTCGGCGAAGTTGCACCGTCGTGAAGGCAATCACCTCGCGGTGCACGCGCATCTGGTCGAAGCGCTCGCCATCGCGCCGCACGATGCAGCAGTGCATCTGGCGCTGTCGAAGTTGTACGAGCATCGATTGCGCGATCCGGTCCGCGCGCTCGAACATGCCGAGAAAGCGCGCGCCGAAGAAGACGCGAGGGCGCACGCGAAGCGCATCGCGCGATTGATGGCACGGATCCGGAAGCAGCCGCTGGTGTTGCCGGGGGTGTGAGGGAGAGTTCCCGCTACCGCGTCACGCCCGCATCGCCTGCCGCGTTCACACGCACCACCTGCGCGGCAGGCTGCCGTGTCACCGCTGCATCGCGCGCGAGCCGCTCGAGCAGACCGCGTTCGGTCTGCGCACGATGCTCCAGCACCAGTCGCTGGCGGATCCAGTCCGACGACTCGGTGAGCGTTCGATCGATCGGCGGACGCCGCGAGAGCAGCCGCACCACGAACCAGCCGTGCATGCCGTGCCAGTCGCCGTGAACTGTCGCGCGCGACACGTCGCCGGGATGCGGAAGCGCGTACACCTCGTCGCGCAGTGTTGCATCGATGTCCGTGCTCGCCGCGGTGATGTCGCGGATCTCACCGCTCGTGCGAAGAAGATCGGGATCGGTGTTGTGCTGGTCGGCGAGTTCGCGGAAGTCGTAACGCGGTCGATGACGTCGCTGCGCTCGGGCCATCACGAGCACGCGATCCGCGGCGCGACGATCGGTGAAGAAGATCACCCGCGCGGCACGTCGTTCGGGGATGTGGAAGCGCTGCGCATGCGTTTCGTAGAACTGCCGGATCTCGTCGAGCGTTACGCGGGATGCATCACCGGCAGCGGGATTGACGACTGTCGCTCGCAAACGCGACACGAGCGCGCGTTCGAGCGAGGCCTGCACGACGGGATCGCGTTCGAGTCCCAGTCGCCGCGCCTCGCTCAGCATCAAGCGATCGGCCACGAGTCGATCGAGCACCGCGTCGAGCAATCGCGGATCGGCCGCCCAGGTGCGTTGCACGACGTCGGGAGCGTCCTGAACGCGACGCATCAGATCCCCGGCGGTGACGCTCACGCCACGCCCGCGGACGATCGGCGCCGCCGCGTCGACGAGCAGTTGCACGCTCACCGGCGGAACGTCGATCGCACCGCCGTCGCGAAGCGCGTCGTTCGTCTCGAGATCGTTTTCGTCGGGGTCAGCGGTTTGGGCCGGCTGCTGCTGCGCGGCGGCGTCGCGATGAATCAGCGACACCGACGTGAGCATCATGGAAGCAACGAGCGCCAGCGGCGCGGCCAGGCGACGGACACGAACCATCACTTCGGAATCTTCGCGCCGTCTTCGATGAACTTCTTGAGCCCGGCGTCCGTCAGCGGATGCTTGGCGAGTTGCTCGATGACCTTGAACGGGATGGTGCAGACGTCGGCGCCGATGAGCGCTGCCTGCACGACGTGCATCGGGTGACGAACGGACGCCACGAGCACTTCGGTCTCGTAGTCGTAGTTCTGGTAGATCGTCGCGATCTGCTCGATGAGGTGCATGCCCTCTTCGCTGACGTCATCGAGGCGCCCGATGAACGGCGAGATGAACGTCGCGCCGGCCTTGGCGGCCAGCATCGCCTGCGTGGGCGAGAAGCACAGCGTGACGTTGGTCTTGATGCCTTCCTTGGTGAAGGTCTTCACGGCCTTCAAGCCGTCCATCACGAGCGGCACCTTCACGACGATGTTCTTGTGAAGCTTCGCCCACTCGCGCCCCTCGGCCATGATCTCGTCGTACTTCACGCCGAGCACCTCGGCGCTGATCGGTCCGTCGACGACTTCGCAGATTTCCTGCACGACCTCGCGATACTTGCGGCCGGTCTTGGCGACGAGCGACGGGTTGGTAGTGACACCGTCGAGAACGCCCATCGCGGCGGCTTCGCGGATTTCGCCCATATCGGCCGAGTCGATGAAGATCTTCATTACAGTTTGTTCTCCCGGCCGTTTCGGTAGAACGTCGGCGCTGCGAGGTCAAGCATCGGCGGTCGCGGCGCGCTCACCCGCGCGGCGCGAAAGGGCTTCTCGCACGACGGTTCGCAGGCGTTCGATGTCGATCGGCTTCGTGATGAATTCGTCGCACCCGATGGCTCGCGCGCGCGCCTCGTCGGCCGGAAGCGCCCGGGCGGTCACTGCGACGATCGGCACGTGCGCCGTGGCGCTGTGACTCCGCAGACGCCGCGCGACCTCGAAGCCGTCGATGCCCGGCAGTTCGAGATCGAGCAACACCAGGTCGGGCGGTGATGTCGTCGCGCGATCGACCGCGGCGAGTCCGTCGGTCACGTGATCGATCCCCACGTGCTCTTCCGCAAGCATCGACTCGATGAGCCGCGCGTTGCGGGGATGGTCCTCGACCAGAAGAATGCGGGGCGTGTCGCGAGTCGCGGCGCCGTTCGACTTCGTCGCGGCCTCGTCGCTCGCCGTCGTCGCCATCGTCGTCGTGGGCTGCGGCGCGGGTGCCTCGATGCGCGCGGCCGGCGGCGGTGAAGCTTGCGGCGCGCGCACGGGCGCGGGCACCGCGGGCTCGGCGGGCGGTCTGCTCTCGCGTTCGAGCGCACGCGCGGGGAGCGTGAACCAGAACGTACTTCCCGCGCCCTCCTGGCTCTCCACGCCGATCTCGCCGCCATGCGCGATCACGAGTTCGCGCGCGATCGCGAGCCCTAGGCCCGATCCCTCGTGGCGTCGTCCCGAACTGTCGATCTGCGAGAACTCGCGAAACAGCTTCTGCTTGTCGGTCGCCGAAATGCCGGGGCCGGTGTCGATGATCTCGATACGCACGACTTCGTCCGTGCGCTTCGCATCGATCGTCACGCTTCCCACGTCGGTGAACTTCACCGCGTTGCCCACGAGATTCAGCAGGATCTGCCGCAGTCGCGAGGGATCGGCGTCGACCGCGAGCGTGTCGTCGCCCACGACGCTCAATGCAATCTTGCGCGCTGCCGCCTGCGGCCGGAGCACCTCGGTGACTTCGCGCGCGATCGACACGACGGGCACGGCCGTGCGTCGCAGCAGCATCTTTCCTGCGCCGATACGAGCCAGGTCGAGAATGTCATTGATGAGCGAAAGCAGATGTCGCCCCGCGCCGCGCACCTCTTCGAGCGTCTTGCGGTCGTCGCCCGCGATCGACTTGCTTCGTTGAAGAAGCAGTTCGGTGAACCCGAGGATGCTGTTCAGCGGCGTACGCAGCTCGTGCGACATCGTCGCGATGAACTGCGACTTCGTCGTGCTCGCGGTCTGCAGTTCGTCGTTCTTGCGCGACAGTTCGCGAGCCTGCTGGTCGAGCTTCTCGGACTGCGTGCGCAGCGTCTCTTCGCGCTCGCGCAGCTCGTCGTACTGATGCTCCAGTCGCTCCAGGAGCTTGTCGCGTTCGCGCGCCACCATCGCGGTCGAGAGCGCGATGCCGAGTTGATCGAGCAGTACGTCGAGGTGCGCGACCAGCGCATCGTCGAGTTGATCGGTCAGCGCGATCTCGACGACCGCGATGACCTTCTGCCCGATCATCACGGGATGGATCCGATACTCGCTCGCGCGGAGACTGGCGGTCCCCGTTTCGAAACGAGGCGCGCCGTCGGGTCCGGGCCGAACGGCCATCGCTCGATGCGTCTCGGCCACGCGACCGAGGGCCCCCTCGCCTTCTTGGAACTCGCCCATGGTGCCGTCGTCGCGCACCGCGCCGAAGGATGCCTCGCGCACGAACTTCTTCGTCCAGCCCTCACGCACGAACATCGCCGCGGCGAATGCGCCGAGTGCGTCGGACAACAGCACGAGGGACCGCTCGCACATGCCGCGCACGTCCGGTGCCGCATTCAGCGCCGCGCCGAGCCGAGCGTCGAGAGACACCAGCGCGGATCGTTCCTCGAGGTCGCGCTCTCGCTTGTCGAGCGTCTGACTCATCGTCGAGATCGCGCGTGCCACTTCGCCGAGTTCGTCGCGTCGATTCCACTGCGTCGTGGGACGCTCGCCGCGCGCGATGGCCTCCGCGAATCGGGCGAGTTCGACCAGCGGCGAGAGCACGCCGAACATCAGGTACAGCGCAGCGAACAGTGCGAGCGCCAGCACCGTGACCGCACCCAGCGCGATGCGCGCGCGCCAGCGATTGGTGTTCTCGAGGATCGTCGCCCCCTCGGCGCGCGAATGGGCCGCATCGGCGCGGCGCAAGGCTTCGACGATCACGTGTTCACGCTCGGTGAACGTCTCGATCTCGGTCACGATCCGCTCTTCCGCAGCGGCGTCGACATTCACCCGCCCCGGTGCGACCGCATCGAGCAACGTGGCGCCGGTGGTCCGATCGAACTGCTCCGCGCCGAACTCGATCTGATCGAGCAGGGTCAACTCGGTCGGTCGATCGGAGAGCCGGTTGCGAAGGTCTGCCAGCGTGAGATCCCACTGACGTTGATTGCTCACGAGCAGGTCGCGGTCGGACGATCGCGCGGTCGCCAGGTACGCGAGTCGGGCGGACGCGAGGCGCGGCAGCACCTCGTCGATGTGATCGGTCGCGGCGCGCACGGCCAGCGTTCGCGCGAGCACCGATTGATATCGGGCCTCGACATGACTGGCCGCCGGAAGTACGAGCAGCACGGAGATTGCGCCCGCCAACGCAACGACGGCGATCGCAAGGACGATTCGAGGACCGACACGCATCGACCCATAAGTCGTCGGCAACCCGATTTCGTTCCAGTCCGTGGCTGCGCACGGTCAGTCGCTCGTCGGCGCGACGCTGCTCGGGCGCTGGCATCTTTCTAGAACGTCACGTCGCATGCCCACCCGCCCCACGACTCCCCCGTCGACGCACCGCGAGGAACCCGCCTCTGCGGACACGGGGTTGATCGTCGACGACCAGCCCGCGAATATTCGCGTGCTCACCCAGGCGCTGGCCGGCATGGGGTTCGAGATCCTGAGCGCGCCGGGTGGGCAGGAAGCGCTCGACCTGCTGGCCGCGCGTTCGGTCGATCTGGTCCTTCTCGACGCAATGATGCCGGGCATGTCCGGCTTCGAAGTGGCCGCGCGTATCCGCGAAGACCGCAGGGACGAGCTTCTCCCGATCGTGATGGTGACGGCGCTCGATTCACAGGAAGACCTCGAGCGCGCGTTCGCGGCGGGCGTGAACGACTTCCTGCGCAAGCCGGTGAACATCCCCGAGGTCCGCGCGCGAGTGACATCGTTTCTGCGCATGCGTCGTCAGGAGCGAGATCTCACCCGCGCGCTCCGCGTGGCCCATTCGCTCGGCGAGTTCCAGCAAGACCTCTCGTCGCTTCTCGTCCACGATTTCAAAGGCCCGCTCGCCACCATTCGCGTGCTCACGCAGTTGATTCGCGACGAACTCCCGCGACACCCCGACGCGGTGCCGAACGATCTGGTCGAGATCGAGAACACCTGCGACCGGCTCACGCAGATGGTGCTCGGGCTCATCGACATCTCGAAGATGGAACAAGCGGCGATCTCGCTCGAGCGACAGCCGATCGATCTCGGCGATCTCGCGCGCGACGCATTGCGTTCGTTCGCCGCACAAGCCGCCGCACGCGGGATCACGTTCGAGGCACAGGGACAGGCCGCACTCGATGGCGACCCGGGGCTTCTCTCGCGCGTGGTGCAGAACCTGGTGGAAAACGCGATCGCGCATACACCGGATCGCGGCGCGGTAATGATCTTCGCGAGCGGGGACGAATCGGGGCGGCGCACGTTGCGCGTCACGAACACCGGCAGCTCGCTGGCGACGGAAGATCGTCGGCAGGTCTTCGAGAAGTACGGACGCGCGCAAGGCTCGGTGAACGGGCGGACGCAGCGCGGACTCGGGTTGTACTTCTGCCGGCTCGCGATCGAGGCGCACGGCGGGGCGATCGACGTGCAGGGCCCGGAGAATGGCCCGATCACATTCGTCGTCACGCTCAACGCGAAGGCGTCGAATGGTGAACGTGTCCAGGAATCTGCCAACGAGGCGGTGAAGCCCGCGCGCGCGGAACCCGCCTCGGGAACAGGAAGCGGCTCTCGGCCGCGGGTGTCGCGGACGCGTAGTTAGGAAGGACCGATCGTCTTGGTCGATGTGCCGACGAGCAGGTCGATGGCGAGTGTGCTGATACGAGACTTCGTCGGGGGCTGATGTCCGTGCTGATGGACCACGGTCGGAAGCCGTAACTCGCGCCCCGGAATCCCGAGGCGCGAGCCGGACCGCAACTGCGTCAGCGATGCACGCAGACGCTGTTCGAACAGACGCGCGGGCCGCGGCACTTTACTCGGCAGCCGCCGCAGTTCTTGCGATTGCTCGTAGTGTCGATGCAGCTCCCGCCGCACATCGATCGTCCCGGCGGACACGAACACACCCCGTTGAAGCAACCCTGCGAGCCCGTGCACGTCACGCCGCACGTTCCGCAGTTGTACCGATCGCTTCTGACATCGATGCAGTCGCGACCGCAGAGCGCAGTGCCCGTCGGACAACTCAGCACGCACGCCCCCGCGCCGCACACCTGGTTCACGCCACAGCGGACCCCGCATCCGCCGCAGTTCGTCGCGTCGCTCGTGGTGCTCACGCAGATGCCGCCACACAACACCATGCCCGCCGGACACGCGCATACGCCCGCCGTGCACATGGTTCCGCCGGTGCATGCGAACCCGCACGCGCCGCAATTGAACGGATCGTTCACGGGATCCACGCATTGCGCGCCGCATGTCGTTTCGCCCGTGCTGCACACGTTCTGGCAGATGCCCGACGAGCACACTTCACCGGCGCGACAGGTGTTGCCACACGCGCCGCAGTTCATGCGATCGACGAACGTATCGGAGCAAGCGCCGCCGCATAGATCGAGCCCGGATGGGCACGAGCACGTCCCCAGCGAGCACATCGTTCCTGTGTTGCAGGTGTGACCGCACGCGCCGCAGTTGGTGTTCGAACTCCCCGCGTCGACACAGCTTCGATTGCAGTTCGTGAGCCCGGGGCCACAGGCCGTCGTGCACGTTCCGACGTTGCACACGTCGGACGGACCGCATGCGTTTCCGCATGCACCGCAGTGGTTCGGATCGGCCGCCGTGTTGATGCAAACGCCGCCACACAGGCTGAAGCCCATGGGACACACGCATGCACCGCCCGAGCAGATCGTTCCGCCCGTGCACGAGACACCGCATGCGCCGCAGTTCGTGGGATCGCCCGCAAGGTTGATGCACCCTCCGGCGCAGACCGCGAGCCCGGCCGGGCACGTCGGCGCGCAGACACCGAGCGCGCAGACCATTCCAGCGCCGCACGTGATGCCGCATCCGCCACAGTTCGACGGCTCGATCTGGGTGTTCGCGCATCGAGCGC
Organism: uncultured Myxococcales bacterium; assembly: GCA_966212315.1. Taxonomy (GTDB): domain Bacteria; phylum Myxococcota_A; class Polyangia; order Polyangiales; genus CBIHQZ01. The sequence goes on along the minus strand of CBIHQZ010000232.1, from coordinate 370 downwards.
CACATACGCTCGTGCCTGGTGCGCAGGCGCAACTGCCGTTGAGACACGCCATGCCGGCCGTACATGCGACGCCGCACGCGCCGCAGGGGTTCGAGTCGCTCGCGAGATCGACGCACGATGTGCCGCACGCAGCGAGAGCGCTCGGGCAGGTGGTCGGCACGTCCATACCGGTCGCCCCGTCGCCGCCATTCGCGTCCATTCCGCCCGTGCCCGAGTCCATGCCGCCCGAGCCCGAGTCGATTCCGCCCGACCCCGAGTCCGCGCCGCCGGTGCCCGAGTCCATGCCGCTCGACCCCGAGTCGATTCCGCCCGACCCCGAGTCCGTGCCGCCGGACGAGCCCTCCCACCGCGCACTTCCGGCAGTGCTCGA
>CBIHQZ010000231.1:0-8381 GCA_966212315.1 uncultured Myxococcales bacterium | reverse complement strand
ATGCGCTTACCGATGCGATCGCGAACTTGTACGCGCGATTCGCGCGCTACCCGATCGATGACCTCGCAGGATGCCCGCATTGCGTCAGTGGGGCCGACATCGAGTGCGTGAAGGGCGTGCCCTTGCGTGAACTCACCGCCGAGCGAATCGCACGTTACGCGTTCAAAGCGATGACGACGTGGGGGACCGAGCGCGACTACAAGCACTTCCTTCCGCGCATCGTCGAACTCGCCACGATGGATGTACGCGCACGCAGCTATCCGGGATTCGATTGCGCGCTCGTGCTGCGCAAGATCGCGGCGGCGGGTTTCGCTGCCTGGCCCGACATCGAGCGCGTCGCGATCGAACGAGTCGTGCGCGCGTGGTGGGACGAGTGGCTGCACGGGTCGAAAGACGGCATCGATCTCGGCAACTTCGTCGAGGGCGTGGCGGCGCTCGGAATCGGCGCCGGCTGGCTCGTGACGACATGGAGCGACGATCGATCGCGCGCGGCGACCATCGCGATCGCGGAGTATCTCAGGGCGCATGGCGCATGGAATCCGCACGCTGCTCGCGACCCGTTCGCGGATCACGAGCCCGGCGTACGCGACGCGTTCACGAGCTGGCTCGCGAGCGACGACGTCTTCGAACGATTGAATGCGGAATACTTCGCGGACGCGGACGCGCCCGATGCGGAATTGCTCGCGGCGGCCATCGATGGATTGCGGCCGCCGTGAGCGAAGCGTCGTCGCGACCTACGACTTCTTGATCTGCCCGTTCTCGTACTTGTAGAAGCCGCGCCCGCTCTTCACGCCGAGCCAGCCGGCCGCCACGTGCTGTCGCAGGATGTTCGCGGGGCGGTACTTGTCGTCGCCGAATTCGCGCTGGAGTACTTCGGCGATCGCGACGACGGTGTCGAGACCGATGAAGTCCGCAAGCTGCAACGGACCCATCGGATGGTTCAGTCCGAGCTTCACGCCGCTGTCGATGTCCTCGGGCGTTCCGATGCCTTCCTGCAGCGCGAAACACGCTTCGTTGAGCATCGGAATGAGCACGCGATTGACGATGAATCCGGGCGAGTCCTTCGTCGTCACGACCGTCTTGTTCAAGCGATCGGCGAGCTGGATCGTCGCCGCGTAGGTCGCGTCCGCCGTCTGCAACGCGCGGATGACCTCCACGAGTTTCATCAGCGGCACCGGATTCATGAAGTGCATGCCGATCACCTGATCGGGGCGCTTCACGCTGCCGGCGAGGCGCGTGATCGAGATCGAACTCGTGTTGCTCGCGAGGATCGCATCGGGGCGCGCGGCTTCGTCGAGCTGCTTGAACAGCTTGAGCTTCACCTCGAGGTTCTCGGTCACCGCTTCGATGCACATGTCGCAATCCCCGAACGCGCTCACGTCGGCGACCGGGATGATGCGATCGAGCGCGGCCTTGGCGTCCTCGGCCTTCAGCTTTCCCTTCTCGACGAGTCGAGAAAGCGTGTTTCCGAGCTTGTTCTTGGCCTTTTCAGCGTGCTCCAGCGACGCGTCCGCGAGGGCGACCGCATAGCCGGTCTGGGCCGCGACCTGCGCGATCCCGCTCCCCATCTGACCGCCACCGAGCACGCCGACCTTCTTGATCTCGATCGCCATCGATCACATCCGTTCCACGACGACGGCCACCGCTTCGCCGCCGCCGATGCAGAGCGTCGCGAGACCCGTCTTCTTGTTCTGTTGCTCGAGCGCGTTGAGAAGCGTCACGAGAACGCGAGCGCCGGATGCACCGATCGGATGACCGAGTGCCACTGCGCCGCCGTTCACGTTGACCTTCGCGGGATCGAGCCCGGCCTTTTGATTCACTGCGAGCGCGACCACCGCGAACGCTTCGTTCACTTCGAACAGATCGATGTCGCCGACCTTCTTGCCCATGCGCGTGAGGGTCTCGTCGATCGCCTTCGCGGGCGCCGTCGTGAACCACTCGGGCGCCTGCGCCGCCGAGCCGTAACCCGCGATGCGCGCGAGCGGTTTGAGCCCGTGCTTCTTCACCGCATCCGCCGACGCGAGCACCACCGCCGCAGCGCCGTCGTTGATCTTCGAGGCGTTCGCCGCGGTGATCGTTCCGTCCTTCGTGAACGCGGGGCGCAACGACGACATCTTGTCGGGATTGCCGCGCTTCGGCTCTTCGTCTTCGCTCACGGTGACCGAGTCGCCCTTCTTGCCCGCGATCGTCACGGCGACGATCTCGTTCGCGAAGCGGCCTTCCTTCTGTGCGGCGAGCGCACGGCGATAGCTCTCTTTCGCGAACGCGTCCTGCGCATCACGCGGGATCGCGCACTCCTTCGCGCAGAGTTCGCCCGCATTGCCCATGTGGTAGTTGTTGTACGGGTCCCACAGCCCGTCGAAGATCATTCCGTCGACGACTTCGCCGTTGCCCATGCGATAGCCGTTGCGCGCCTTGGTCAGGTAGTAGGGAACGTTCGACATGCTCTCCATGCCGCCGGCCACGACGATGTCGGCATCACCGAGCATCACGCTCTTCGCGCCGAGCATCACGCTCATCAAGCCCGAGCCGCAGACCTTGCCCACGGTCGTGCAGGGCACCGTGTTCGGGATCTTCGCGTAGATCGCGGCCTGACGTGCCGGCGCTTGTCCTTCACCCGCGGTGAGGACGTTGCCCATGTACACCTCGCGCACCGCGTCGACCGAGACGTTCGCGCGCTCGAGGGCCGCGCTGATGGCAGTGGCGCCGAGTCGGACGGCCGGCACTTCGGCGAGTGCACCCTGGAACGCGCCGATCGGTGTGCGAACGGCGCCGACGATGAAGACCTCGGGCTTGCTGCTCATGGAACGTGGACTCCTTGGTGCTCGTGTGTCGCGGCGATTCGCGACGGTAAAACGAGCGGGAAAATCGCGGGGATTGTCGAGACCGTGACGTCGGTGTCAAGCGAGGATGCGAATGGTGCGGCGCGTCACGAGCCCGATTTTCGCTCGCGCCAGGTCATTCGAATCTGTTCGGGGGTCTTTCGGTTCGAGCGTTCTTCGAGTCGCGTCGCGTCGACACCGCTCGACGAAACGAATCGCTGGACGTCCTCGCGATCGCTCTGGAGCACCGCGTCGGGCGGGCCTTCGACGGCGATCTTGCCGAGCACCAGCAAAGCGACACGGTCGGCGATGTCGAACGCGCTGACCATGTCGTGCGTGATGACCACCGAGGTGACCGCGAAGCGTTCGCGCATCTCTTCGATGAGCGCATCGACGATGCGTGACGTGACGGGGTCGAGACCCGAGGTGGGTTCGTCGTAGATGAGGATCTCGGGTTCCATCACGAGTGCGCGCGCGATGCCGACGCGCTTCGCCATACCGCCGGAAATCTCCGAGGGCATCTTCTTCGCTGCGTGATCCACCTGAAGCTCTTTCAGCTTCGTCATCACACGATCGCGAACGTCTTTTTCGCCGAGCTTCGTCTGCTCGCGCAGCGGGAAGGCAACGTTGTCGAAGACCGACATCGAGTCGAAGAGCGCGTATTTCTGGAACACCATCCCGAAGCGCCGCCGCATCTTCGCGAGGCCGAAGTCGTCGAGCGCGACCATGTCCGTGCCGTCGACCAGGATCTTTCCCGCGGTCGGTTTCTCGAGCGCGATGAGATGACGAACCAGCGTGCTCTTGCCTGCGCCCGAGCCGCCGATGATGACGTAGGTTTCGCCGCGCGCGATGCGCAGCGAGATGCCGTCGAGCACGGTCTTGTCGCCGTACCGCTTCACCAGATCTTCGATCACGACGATCGCTTCGTCGTCGGCGGACCCGACCAACTCGGCGCTGCTCGTTCGCGTGTTCGCGGTGTCGGCAGACATCGCGCACGGAGTAGCACGAGCGACGTGGCGCGGGAACTTCGAGGCGTAACCGTCTCGTGTGTCTCAGCGAAGGTTGAGTTCCGGCGCGCCCACGCCGCGCATCATGTCGAGCAGCACGGCATTGCCGCGCGTGATGGCGACGGCCCACATCCCGGTGCCGTGCGCCGACTTCGTGCCGCGTCCTTCGACGCGAACTTCGTCGCCGGGTCGCACCTGCTCGACAACACCGTCGGCCACGGTCGGGACCGTGAAGACCTGTGCACCGTTGTCCATCACGAAGCCAGTAGGCATGCCGTTCGGCGAACGCAGCATCGAGCGCACGCGGCCGCTCGTCGCGAGTCGATCCAGCTTCGATGCGTCGTCGATGAGCGGGTACTCACCGACCTTCGCCGTCGCACCGACGGGTTGCGGGCCACCGCCGCGTGCCGCGGAAGCGATGTCGGCAATCGGGACGAATCGCCCGGTGCGAAGGTTCTCGACCTCGAAACTTCCTCTCGCGCCGAGTGGCGCGCGGACGAGGTCGCCGGGCGCGGTGGACGTTGCGAGCTGGTCGGGAAGACTCGCGCGCAGATCCGTCCCGTCGGCGAGGATGAACCCGCTCACGCGTCCATGAGGGTCGACACGCATCGACTCCACGCGACGCGCCGGTTGCGCATCGTCCGCGTGCGAGATGGCCGAGTACGATGCGATCGCGAGGGCTGCCGCCAAGCCTCGTGCAGTGAGTCGGATCAACGATGTGCCCATCCTGCTCCTCGACTTTCCGTCGCGACGTGGAGCAGCACGCGTGCCGTCGTCGCGAGCGCGCAATGCGCAACGCGAACGGATGAGCGTCACCGTGTGCGAGACCTGAGCGTACGAACTACGGCGTCGGTACGAGTCGCGCGCGCATCGTGCGATTGCCGCCGCTGCTGGGGTAGTACGCGTAGTACACGAACAGCTCGCCATCGATCACGTTGAGCATCGGATACGAGATCCCGCACGTGTCGGTGCGCTCGGCGGGAATGCCGGCAGCGAGCGGCAGGCGATCGGTGTACTCGGGCCCGGCGGCGCTCGTGCTGCGCGCGACGCTCACGCCCCACGTGCCGTCGCAGCGGTAGTAGTTCGCTCCGTTGTAGAGCGCGTAGAAGTAGCTCCCCTCGCGCTTCCAATCTTGTTTGTCCCGGTTGTTGCAGTCCCACGGACTCGTGCACCACGGCATCGGCGTCGCCGACATCATCGTCACGATCGGATTCATCGCCGCCATCACGGTGCCCTGGCGCGCTTCGAAGTTCGCGACGGCAGTGCTCTGCGAATACGTGTGTGCGAGCGGGTCGTTCGCGCCGACGCCGTCGTAGACCTGCGTCCACGAGACGTAACGCGAACGGCCGTTGGTCAGCGTCACGCCGGTCGAAGCAGACTGCGCCGCGCGCGAGCCGCATACCGACGTCGTGCCGCCGCCGTTGCAGCCGTCGATCGACACGTTCGGGCGATTCCATGTCTCGGCCCATCCGGGCGTCGTCGACTCACTGGTGCACAGCGATGCGCCTTCGCGACCGAGGCATTCCATCGCCATCACGTAACGGGCGGGACACACGCCGTGGTCGATCGCGATGTGCGGGTCGTACCAGGTCTGACTCCCCGCGCGATCGAACACCGGGCCGACCTCGGTGAAGTGCACTGCGTCCGGCGACGACAACAGCGAGATGGTGAAGCGATCGGTCGCGACGTACGTCCGCGTGAAGCCGATGAATCCGCTCCCCTGCGGATTGCGCATCACGGGGAGCTTCTGATCCCAGATGGCCATCGCGGAGGGCATCGTGAGTTGCACCGGCTCCGACTCGTTCACGTGCTGCATGCGCGCTCGCCCGGCGAATAGGTCCGCGAGGAGCAACGCGTCGGGATTCACCGCGGCGCCGAGCGTGTAGTAGCTCGTCTCGCAGTTCGCGTTCTTGTACTCGGCCGAAGCGTAGAACGCCTCGATCATCTGCTCCCACGTGTTGCCGCTCCCCGAGCCGTCGGCGTTGCGGGTCTGCGCGACCTGCGATGCCACCTCGCCCGCGCTCGGCGTGCGGTGCAGAAGCACTTGATAGAGGCGCGTGACGAAGCCATCGCGACTCGCGAGCGCCGCGTTGCCGCGGAACTCGGCCGAGGCCACGAACGCCTGCACGATCTGCTCGCGCGTCGATCCCGATTGGAGCGCGCCGTAGTTCACGCGGTAGCCGCCCGCGTCGTGCTCGCGACCGAGGACGATGCGGTACGCGTCGAGCAGCCATTGGTTGTGCTGGATGTCGACGACGGGATCGATGGGGAGCGGCGTGTGCACGCCGGGAACGGGCGTGAACGGTCGTGCATCCGGGGCAGTGCCGGTGTCGACGCGTGCATCGTTCGCCGGACGCGTATCGCTCGCTGCTGCATCGATCGACCCGCTGTCGACCGGTGCGTCGAACACATCCATTTGCACCACGCCATCGGTGGGCGTGACGTCGACCGCGCCGGCATCGTGCGATCCGTCGACGGCCACACGATCCACCGTCGTTGCATCGCGCGGTTCGTCGACCACCGCACACGTGGCAACGATGCATCCGGTGACGGCGCTGAGTGCGAAGCGTGCGATTCGGTGCTGCATGGCAGACCGCGAGTATGCCCTAGCGCAAACGAGCCGCGGCGAGCACGTGAGCCACGATCGCGTCGACACCGACGTCGTGCGTCACTTGCGCGAACACGGTCGGCCCATCGCCGCGCATCCTCTTCGCGTCGCGATCCATCACGGCGAGATCTGCTCCGACGTGCGGCGCGAGGTCGGTCTTGTTGATCACGAGCAGATCGCTCTGCGTGATGCCCGGGCCGCCTTTGCGCGGCACCTTGTCGCCGCCCGCGACGTCGATCACGTAGATGGTGTAGTCGACGAGTTCGCGGCTGTACTGCGCGGCGAGATTGTCACCGCCGCTCTCCACGATCAGCAGGTCGGGGCGCACGTCGCGCATCAGGTCGTGTAGCGCGAGCAGGTTGTGACTCACGTCTTCGCGAATCGCGGCATGCGGACATCCACCGGTTTCCACCGCCCGAATCTGCTTCGCCGGGAGCGCGTCGTTGCGGAGCAGGAACTCGGCATCCTCGCGGGTGAAGATGTCGTTGGTGACCACGCCGAGGCGGATCCGCTCGCGCAGCTTCTTGCACACCGCGAGCACGAGCGCGGTCTTCCCGCTCCCCACCGGCCCGCCGATTCCGACGGTGAACGCGCGCTCGGAAAAGTCGCGCGCCACCGGTGAATCGCGATCGTCGAAGCGCCCCGGATGCTCCCAGTGTTCGTGCTCGTGCGGATGTTCGTGATCGTGTCCCATCGGTGGATCCTCAGCTCTGGAAGAGTCGCGAATAGAGTCGGTCGTGCGTTGCGCCGAAGAGGTCTTGCAGCGGTGCGGTCACTGCCGCGGCGTCGATCGAGCGATTGCCGCAAGCGCGGGCGACGCGCTCGAGGGTCGGGTGCAGATCGTGGTGGAGTCGTTGCGCGAGGTGCGGGCCGATGACGCCGAGGCGCACCGCGGCCGACGTCGCACCGCGCAATTGTGCGTGAAGGAAGATCTGCTCGGCTTCTTCGCGCGCGAGCCCGAGGATCGCGGCGGAAGCACCGAACGCGGGCGCGTGATGGCATGCGTTCGTGGTCGCGTCCGCCCGCAGCGCGGTGAGCGCGGGGTGCGGGAACGAGCGAACACAGGTCTCGACGAACGCCCTCCCCTGCGTGCGACTCGCGCGGTTCGCGACGGCGCTCACGATGAACCGATCGCACGCGGCGTCCACCGCGGCGAAGTCACCGTGATGGGCGCTGGCCACGAACGGAAGCATCGCGTTGCCGACGTTCCACAGCGCGTCTTCGAGCCACGCGTTCAGCGCGCGCACCGAACGAATCGCGCCCGCGTGCACGGCGGCCTCGAGCCCGGCGGAATGCGCGAATCCACCGGCGGGAAACGCCGAATCGGCCAGCTGCAGGAACATCCATGACGATGCCATGGCGGTCAGAAGAGCGAGTATCGCTGCGCGAGCGGAAGCACCGTCGCGGGCTCGCACGTGAGGAGTTCGCCGTCCGCACGCACTTCGTACGTCTCGGGGTCGACCTCCATCACCGGCGTCGCATCGTTGTGTTTCATGTCGCGCTTCGCGATCTCGCGACAGCGCTGCGCGACCGCGATGTGCTTCTTCAACCCCAGCGATCCGATCGCGCCCTCCGCCTGCGCGCGGGGACTCACGAACGCGAGGCTCGTCGCCCCCGTCGCACCGCCGAATGCGCCGAACATCGGTCGCATCATCAAGGGCTGCGGCGTCGGGATCGAAGCATTCGCGTCGCCCATCTGCCCCCACGCGATGAAGCCACCCTTGATCACCAGCTCGGGTTTGATACCGAACAAGGCGGGCTTCCACAGCACCAGATCCGCGAGTTTGCCGACTTCGACCGAGCCCACTTCGTGCGCCACGCCGTGGGCGATCGCGGGGTTGATCGTGTACTTCGCGACGTAACGCTTCACCCGCGCGTTGTCGTTGTCACCACGTTCGCCGGGCATCCGGCCGCGCTGCCGCTTCATCTTGTGCGCGGTCTGCC
>CBIHQZ010000230.1:0-8405 GCA_966212315.1 uncultured Myxococcales bacterium | reverse complement strand
CGCAGCAGCCCGCCGCGCGCGTCGATGCACGCTCGCGCGCCGCCAACGATGACGCCGCGACGGTTACTCGGCGGGGTGCAGCCGGTGGAACTCGCGTTGTCGCAGCGTGAAGTCGCGTCGTGCATCGCGCACCGCGTAGGTGCCGTGTCCCGGAACGTCGACGGCGAAGAGGTGCCCGTCGTACCAGCCGGTGACGAAGAAGCGATACGCGTCGTGCGCTGCCACCACGCCGCTCGCGTGATCCATGCTGGGGACATCGAGCGTGACCGCGGTCCAGTCGGTCGTGTCGACGACGCTCACCGAACTCCCGCCGTAGTTCGCGGTGAAGACGTAGCGCCCATCGGTGGAGACATCGACGGCCTTGGGCCAGTGCCCGACCTCTACGCGATGCGTGATCTGCTCCGTCGTCGTGTCCATCGCAGCGAGTTCGCTGGCGCTGAAGCACGAGATGTAGAGCGTGTGCTCGTCGGGCGAGAGCGCGAGATGCCGCGGGATGTGGCAGACGTTGTCGAGACGATGGTGCTGCGAGCGATCGGGGCCGTCATAGATGTCGATGGTGTGACCGTTGAAGTTCGCGATGTAGAGCCGCCCCTCGCGCGTGACCGCCATGCCGCGCGGATTGCGCCCGGCGCGCAGTGTGCGAACGACGTCGCCGGTCGCGGTGTCGATCTCCGTCACCGACGCGCCGCCCCAGTTCGCGGCGAAGAGACGCGAGCCGTCGTGCGAGAGAACCAGGATCTTCGGATGGGCCCCCGCGCGGACTTCGCGCGTGACGCGGCCGTTGCGCGTGTCGAGGAACTGAACGGAGTTTCTGCGGAAGTTGGAGACGTAGAGCGTATTGCCGTCGGGTGAGACCGCGCTCTCGACGACGATCCCGGGCACGTCCCACATCGCGATGCGGTGCAGATCGGTGGCGTCGAAGACCGCGACGTTGTGGCTGTTCGCGTTGCCGTAGTTCGTGACGTAGAGCCGCGTTCCGTCGGGCGAGAGCGTCACGCCTTTGGGCATCGAGCCACTGAATCGTTCGGTGGCGACCTCGATGGGCGGCGGCGTCGCGAGTGATTCGCTCGATGCGATCAGGCTCGCGGCGAGGGACGCGACGACGAGGGTGAGCGATGCGCGCATGGCGTGGCGGAGCGTACAGCAGTCGCGCAGACCCCTCCCCATCACTTGAACCGCTCGCCCGCTCGCCCCTCCCCGAACGACACTCTGTTCCGCAGACCCCTCCCCATCACCTACACCGCGCGCCCGCTTGCCCCTCCCCGAACGACACTGCGCATTCGCGAACCGAGAGTGTCGTCCGAAGAGGGGCATGCACTGACTTCGTCGGACGGTACAGATTGCGATGTCGCGCCATCGTGTGCCCCTCTTCGGACGACACTCCCGAGGACCCACTGCGAAGTGTCGTTCGGGGAGGGGCGATCGAACGCAGCGATTCAAGTGATGGGGAGGGGTCTGCGTAAAGGCGGTCGGAGGAAGGCGGCGAGGCTGCCGCCTCCTACCCCTCGGTCCCGCCCCCGATGCTGTTCAGCAACCCGCGCATCCGCCCGGCTTCCGCGAGTTCCATTCGCTCGAGCACCGGCACCGCCGCGACGAGTTGCTTGCGCCCTTCGGTCAGATGCGCGCGCTCGACGAGATACGTCCCGTACGCCGCCCGCGTGCGCGCGAGTTCACGCGTGGCGCCGACCTCTTCGAGAATACGGATCGCGTCTTCGAAGTACGGGTCGGCCTGATGCGATCGCGGCGCATCCGGATCGAACACCGTCTGCGCGAACGTCTCTCCCAGTCCGCGCAATGCGAGCGCCTCCGCCTCGCGCACACCGAGCTGCTGCGCGATCGCGAGCGACTGCTCGAAGTGGAACTGCGCCCGATCCGTATCGCCTGCGGACTTCGCGAGCATCGCGCGCGAACGTTCGATCTCGGCTTGCGCGCGCTTGTCATCGAGTTCGCTGCAGAGATGATCCGCCACGTCGAGGTACTGGCCCGCGAGTGCAACGTCACCGCGCGCGCCGACCGCCTCGCCGAGATTGCCCGTCGCATACAAGATCATCCGCTTGTCGCCGAGCGCTTCGGCGAGTTCGAGAATCTCGCGCCAGATCCGTTCGGCCTGGTCCACATCGCCGCGCTCGAACGCCAGCGCCGCGAGCGCGTTGCGCGTGGTCACGGCCCCCTCGATGTCGCTGTGCCGTTCGCGCAAGGCGAGTGCGCGTTCGAAGTGCGCGCGCGCCTGACGCGGTTTTCCCTGCGCGAAGTGCACGAGCCCGAGGTTGTGCGTCGAGAGCGCCTCGCCGAGCGGGTCTTCCAGATGCCGGCGGATCTCGAGCGCGCGCGTGCTGTGTTCGATCGCACGTTCGAAGTCACCGGCGATGAACGCCAGGATGCCCAGATCGTCTTCGACCCCCGCGATGCCGCGCGTGTCCTCGGCGAGCTGGAACAGACCGAGCGCGCCTTCGAAGTACGCCTGCGACGTGTCGAACTCACCGCGACCGCGTGCGATGCGTCCGAGCCGCCCGAGCGCCGCGGCCATCTTGTTGCGCGCGCCGTAGCGATGCGCGAGCTGGAACATCTCGGTGAACGTGCGCGCGGCCTCGTCCACGCGGCCGAGCAACGCGAGCACCACGCCCTTGTCGTGAATGGCATCGACCCGCGTCGGTGCGTCGCCGGCGTTCAGCATCGAGAGCGCGCGATCGAACAGCTCCACTGCCTGCGGACCGCGATAGCTCGCCCGCGCAGCCCGCGCCGCGCGGAGGTACGCGCGAGCCGCCGCATCGAGCAATCCGGCCTTCTCGAGATGCTTCCCGATCGCGCGCGCGAGATCGTCCGAACGCGAACCGGCCGACATCTCGAGCCAGCTCGCACACACGTCGTGACGGCGTCGTTGCGTCGCTTCGTCTTCGCCGCGGAGCACGGTTTCGCGCAGCCCCGCGATCGCGAATGCGTACTCGCGTTCGAGCGCGAGTTCGCTCTCTTCGATCGGCGCGATCAGTTCCGCGGCGGTGAGTCTTCGCAATGCGTCCGCGACCCGCGCCGCACACGGATCGTGATCCGCGAAGGGATCGCCGGCGTCGTCTTCTTCGACGCGCAGCATCGCGGTGACCGCGCCCTCCCAGAACACTTCGCCGACCACCGCCGCACGCGCGAGGATCCCGCGCGCCTCGGGATCCAGTCGCTGCAGACGAAACCCGATGACGTCGACCACCGAAACCGGTCCGCCGCTGCCGAGCGAATCGAAGTCCAGTCGCCACGGCACTTCGTCGGTGATGATCGTGCGCGACTCGATCAACGCGAGCAGCACTTCACGAATACCGCCCGGCGAGCCGCGTCCGCGCCGCACCACGGCCTTCGACAATTCGTCGGGCACCGGACCGAGCCCCGAGAGCAGGTGCCGCACGAGTTCGCGACTCGCGCTTTCGCTCAACGCCGGCACGCGAACGTCGGTGCGGGGAAGGGGACCGAGCCGTTCGAGCAGCGACGGTTCACCGGCCATCACCACGAGCACGTTCGCTTTCGCGAGCGCGCTCACGAGCCCGCGAAACACCGCGAATCCCTCTTCGGGCGCGGCGTCGAGATTGTCGACGAGGATGGCGATCGGCTGCTGTTCGGCATCGGCCTGGATGAAGCGTGCGAGTGACTCGACCAGACGCGGCATGCCGCGCGTCGCTTCGCTCTCCCATCGACCCGAGTGACCGTCGCTCGGAAGTCCGGCCGCGAGCACGATGCGCCGCGCGTGTTCCACCGTCGGTCCGCCCGGCTCGAGCACGCGATGCACCTCGGCAACGAGCTCGTTCTTGGCGGCCAGCGGGCTCTTCGACGGGGTGATGCCGAAGCGTTCCCACAAGAGTCGCGTGACCGGCGCGTACGCACCGTCGGCTTCGCGGATCGTGGTCGTGAGCAGTCGCACCTTGCCGTTCGCGAGCAATCGCTCCGCGACGAAACGGAGCATGCGCGTCACGCCCGAACCGCGCGGCGCGGTCACGGTGACGACGCCGCCCTGGCGGGCTTTCACGAAGCGATCGATGCAGGCCGAAAGCGCCTGGCTCTGTTCGTTGCGCTCCACGAGCGGCGGATCGATCGGAAGCGGTCCCGCGGCTTCGTCGTGGCCACCGAGCGGCGCGCCGCACGCGAGGCAACTGCGGCGCGCGACCGGATTGCGAAGTCCGCAGCCTCCGCAGGGTGGTCCGAACGCTTCGCCCGCCCCGCGCAGCGCTTGGAGCGCCTCGAGCGAGGTCACCGCGGTCTGCTCTTCGGGCATGAGATATCTCTCTCATGCAGCGGCGCGCGATGTCGAGGCACTCTGCCGCTCGCTCGGTCTCACGCGACGCGCGCGCGCACGAACCCTTCGGACCAGCTGTGCACGAAACTGCCGAGTCGAATCGAGCCGAAACGAGGTCGCGCATCTCGAAAGCCAGGTCCAACCGACGCAAACACGCCTCGGTCATCCTGGTTCGCCACCCGAATCGGCGCCGGGCCCCTCTTCGGTCCTCGAAACGCTCGATCGAATCGAGCCGCCGCACGAGATGGGTTCGCAATCGCCCGCTCGAATCGAGCCGGAATGCTTACGACCACCCTGAACGGCAGGTCGAATCGACGCGAACAGCGCGCGCGCATTCGGACGGCCCGCTCGAATCGAGGTCCGACCCCTCGCTCGGGGGCGAAAACACGGATCGAATCGAGGCATCCGGGGAAACGGGCTCGAATTTCCTCGATTCGACCTGAAAAAGTCGATGGAAGGCGTCGTAGAAATCAGGGCGAATCGCGGCGGGGCGACGGCGAGGTGAGACAACCGCCGTTCGAATCGAAAAGGCCCGGTACTCAGCCGCCGAAGGGATTGCCGCCGCGACGGGCTTTCGCACCGGCGGCGGGCATCTCCGGGATCTCGTCGTCGTCGCCGGCCGGGGCGCCGGGCTTCAGCTGCGTCGCGCTCACGCGTTCGCCGGCGATGCGTTGCACGGTGTCCTTCGCGTCGTCGTTCGGCGTCGCGTCGACCGGGTTGCTCGGATGATCCGCGGGCGGGCGGCCGCTCCCTGCGATCTCGTAGAGACTCGGCGCGAACTCGGCCGCGTCGCCGTCGTCCCAGCGCGCGTAGCTCACGTCCTTGCGCAGTTGGTTGTAGTCCCGCGCGAACAGTGTCCACGCGCGGGTCTTGTACTCCACCGCTTCGCGATACTCCGCGGGACTCTTCGCGCGCGTGCTCGCCGCCGCGAGGATCTTCGTTCCGAGCTGCGCCGCGGCCTTCACGTCGGCGTCGGTGATGATGCTGAGACCTCGATAGCGCTTCGCGTTCTTGCGCCAGATCGTTGCGTACGCGGTGAGATCCGCGGCGAGGTCGCGATAGCCGTGTCCGGCGAGCAGGTCGGCGAGCACCTTCGGGTCGAAGAGCTTCTTGGTCACGAGCGCGCGCGCCGCGGCGATGAACTGCTCCCGCAGTTCCGTGCCGGCGGACACCGAATCCTCGAGTGCCGATTGCTGCGCGTCGCTCATCTCCCGAACGCGCGTGGTCGCGTAGAAGAGCGCGAACGCGAGCGACTTCAGGCGGGCACGAAACTTCGTGCCGATGTTCTTGAACTGACCCGATTCCTCGATACGGGCCAGCGCGCCGAGCGCGGTGCCGGCCGCGCCGAGGGTGTCGACGGTGATCCGCAGGAAATCGCGCGGCGCGACGGTCCGCATCTCCGGGAGGTTCTTCTCGAACTCGCGCTGCGCGAGCGCTTGATCGATCGGCGGGTGGTTGTTCTTCGCGTCCACCCGCACCCGATCGGTCACGCGCTTCCCGCGCCGCGACGCGCTGTTCGGGGCTCGCTTCACCGGCGTCGCGGCAGCGCGCGTCGTCGTTTGCTTCGTGCTCTTCGTTCGTTTCTTCACGCCCATGGATGTCCCTCGCTGGGTGACGCGCCGAAGCCCGATGGCGTGATTCATTACACGCATCGGCAGATGGAAATATTGCGACTGACCGGGCCCCGACGGCAGACGAATGGAGCTTTCTACACGAGCGAGCGTGGGGTGCGAAAGGCCCCGTCCGCTGTTTGTGCGCGTTCGGCTCCGGAGGGACGCGACATGCGCACCGGCCATCGGGAACTCGATGAAAACCCCTGCCAATAAATTGGCGGGCTACCGTTGCGGCCGTCGGCCTGCGCCGACTGGGTGTGGGATCTCCGTGCCGTGCGCAAGCGTGGGAGCGCGTATTTTCCGGCGCCGACGCAGGTCGGCATCTCAACGCTAGCCCGCCAATTCAGTGGCAGGGTTCCTACTGTCGATAAACTCCGAAGTCCGCGCGACGCGGCGGCGCTCGATGAAAACTGTTCTGGCAGGAACGTGTATGAACGCTATGTCAAGGAGGACACATGGTAGCTAGGGGCGCTTTCGTACTGTTCTTGATCTCCGTCGGCGGGTGTTCGGAGGGCGGGCCGGAGAGTTGGAACTCTTCGTGGGCGGCCGAAGCGCTCCACTGCGGCGTGGCCGACTTCCCATCCCGCGCTACCAATCCTGATCGGGTCGCGTCGTGCATGTTGGATGCAGTTCGATCCGGTCGTGAATTCGAGGCGACGGTCGATGTGCAACGAGTTGTGGGCGATAGCGTGAGTGCGGCGGGCCGTGTCGTCGGTGCGACGGTCGGTGGTACGTACGAAGTGTTCGCTTTTGCGCGCGGACGGTGGGAGGGGCCCTGCGCTCAGCTTTGGGTTGTCAGTGGGCGCACTTCAGGCGTCGTGTGGACCGAGTGCTTGCCGAGCCAACCGCCCGTGGCCCGTAACACGGAAGGCCGTCCGACCTCGATCGGCGACAACGTCGGCGACGCGATCGACCTCAGCGTGCCCCCGGCCGATGTCGGTCAGGTCCCGTGGTCGGATTGAGGCGTCCGGACCTGGCTTAGGAGTCGTTGCCGCGGGTTCACCCGCCGGGAATTCCTCGCACATTCGTGACCGCGCCCGGCGGCTGAAGCCACGGCAACACCCCCGAATCCTCACCTTCGTGAGGCTCGCGATGTCGCATCGAACACATCGGTGGTCCGAAGAGATCGAAGGCAACTCACAGTCACCGCGAGCTTCGCGCAGGCGAAGCTTAGGAGTCGTTGCCGCGGGTTCACCCGCCGGGAATTCCCGTGCGAACCTACGGCCATGAATCGCGCGCTCTTTCTCGGCGGCACTCGCCCGCTGGATGCGTCCGGTGACACCGAGGATCTGCGCATCGCGCCCAGCGATCTCGCGAGCCATGCCTGCATCGTCGGTGCGACCGGGAGTGGCAAGACCGGGATGCTTCTCGTGCTCGCGGAAGAAGCGCTGCGCACGGGGACGCCGGTGCTGCTGGTCGACGTGAAGGGCGATCTCGCGAACCTGCTGCTCACGTTTCCATCGCTCGACACGGAGTCGTTCGCACCGTGGGTGGATACGAACGAGTCGTCCCGCGAGGGGCGCTCTGCGGACGAAGTGGCGCGCCGGTACGCCGACACGCAGCGCGCGTTGCTCGCCGAGTGGGATCTCACCGAGCGCGACGTGACGGCGTTCGCGGCCCGCGTCGCACCGCGCGTGCTCACCCCGGGGACGAGCGCGGGGGAGCCGTTGAACGTGCTGTCGTCCCTCGCGAAGCCGTCCGCGCTGTGGGGCACCGACGTAGAAGCGGCGCGCGTGGCACTGAGCGCTTCGATCGCGCTCCTGCTGCGCCTGGTGGGCCGCGATCCCGATCCGACCCGCAGTCGTGATCACGTGGTGCTGAGCGTGCTCGCCGAGCAGCGCTTGCGGGCGGGGGAGCCGGCAGACGTCACGGCCCTGCTCGCGGATCTCGCGGAGCCGCCGATCGAGCGGATCGGTGCGATGTCCCTCGACGAGTACCTTCCGAAGCGCGAGCGGCACCAACTCGCGACGGCCCTCAACACGCTGCTCGCGTCGCCGACCTTCGAAGCATGGCGGAGCGGCAGTGCCCTCGATGTCGCGCAGTGGTTCGCGCCGCGCGACGACGGGCGGGTCAACGCCACGATCGTGAGTGTCGCGCATCTCGACGACGACGAGCGCAACCTCGTGCTCGGGGTGGTGCTCGACGAAGTGCTGGCGTGGGTGCGCGCGCAGCCGGGCGCAAGTGGTCTGCGTGCGCTGGTGGCTTTCGACGAGGTGTACGGATTTCTTCCGCCGCATCCCGCGAACCCGCCCGCGAAGCGCCCGCTGTTGACGTTGTTGAAGCAAGCGCGGGCTTTCGGGGTGGGCATCGTGGTGGCCACGCAGAATCCGATGGACCTGGACTACCGTGCGCTCAGCAACGCCGGTCTCTGGTTCGTCGGGCGGCTGCAGACCGACGCCGATCGGGCGAGGGTGGTGGAGGGGATGGTCGGTGCCGACGGCGCGCGGCGCGAAGACGGCGTGGACGAGAAGCTCCTCGCGCGCACGTTGAAGATGGTGTCGCGGCGATGGTTCGTGATG
>CBIHQZ010000229.1:0-8407 GCA_966212315.1 uncultured Myxococcales bacterium | reverse complement strand
GCGGGCCCGGCGCAGCGTCCTCGTCCTGGACACCGGGGAACCCCGCAACGCCCCCGCCCCTCGCACCAGCGTTGCACCGGCGGCGGTTCACCCGCGGGCCGTAGGTGACACTCGCGCGCCTGGTTCACGGAGAAGAGCGCGCGATCGCCCGTGTCGAGGACGTTTCGGAAGCCGGCATGCGGTTCCGCTCGACGCTCGACATCGCGTCGGGCGCGCTCGTCGAAGTGCATTGCGCACTGCCGATCACCGGTGAACCGGTCGCATTCCGCGCCACCGTTCGATGGCGATCGGTGGTCGGGGATCAGATCGTCCTCGGCGTGCAGTTCGAACCACTCGACGAGTCCATCCGCCATGCGCTCGTGCGTTACGTGAGCGTGATGTCTTCGTTCGGGGAATCGACGTAGCGCCCGAACGGCCCCGCGTGCCGCGCGCGCCGCATCCGAATACACTCCCGCGATGCTTCATCGTCTCACCGGTGCCTCGTTCGCCGCACTCATCGTTCTTTCCACCGCGTGCTCGGGCTCCTCGGGCTTCGACGCGAGCTACGACGTCGCCCGCGCCGACAGCGCGACCGATCGCACCGTCGTCGATGCAACCGACGTCATCGTGCCCGAAGACGTTCGCCCCGACGTGACGGCCGATGCCGCCGACGTCATCACGCCACTCACGGATTACGACCGCCTGCAGGCGTTGATCGCCGCGCTGAACACCGCCAGCGACGAGGCGATGCGCCGCACGCTTGTCGAAACATTCATGCGCAGCACTGCGTACGGAACGGCGGGCTTTCCGATCCACGACAGCAGACACGTCGCGTTCGTCTTCTGGGATCCCGATGCGATGCCCGGGTCGGTCTCGGTCGCCGGCGACTACGACAGCTGGATGCTCGAGCCGATGCAGCAGCCGATCACGGGCTTCCCGTTCTACTTTCGCGTCGATCAGGTGCAGCCGATCACCACGCGGTCGCTCTACAAGTTCGTGCGCGGCGGTTCGATCTACTTCGCCGATCCGTGGGCACGACGCTACGGCTACGACACCAACGGGCAGTACTCCCTCATCGAGGCCGGCACGACGCAGTCCCACCTCGAACGATGGCCTTCGTTCTCGGAACACGCCGGGTCGCTTCGCGCGCGCGATCTCTTCGTGTACGTGCCGCCGGGCTCGATCACGACGCGCCACCCGGTGCTCTACATGCACGACGGCCAGAACATCTTCGATCCCGCGTCGGCGTGGGGCGGGTGGCACACGAACGACGCAGCCGATGCAGCGATCGCGGCCGGTGAAGTGCAGCCGTTCTTCATGGTCGGCATTCCGAACACGCCCGACCGTACGGACGAGTACACGCACACGAACGACGACATCGGCACGGGCTCTCCGGTCGGTGGTCGCGCGGACGAGTACGTCTCGTTCCTCGTCGACGGCGTGAAACCGTTCATCGACATGCACTACGCGACGCAGGCGGATCGAGCGCACACCGGCGTGATGGGCTCGTCGCTCGGCGGGCTGATCAGCATGTACGCGGGAATCGAGCGCGCGGGCACCTTCGGCTTCATCGGCTCGATGTCTGGAACGTTCGGATGGGGATCGATCGGTGGCGCGTACAACCGCACCCTGATGGCGCGCTACGCAACGGGCTCACCGCTCGACGCGATCTTCTACGTCGACAGCGGTGGCAGCGACGGCGGTGGATGCACCGACACCGACAGCGACGGCGTGCGCGATGACACGGCATCCGCCGGCGACAACTACTGCGAGACGCTCGACATGATCGCCGTGCTCCACGCGCGCGGCGCGGTCGACAACACCTCGCTCTATTACGCGAACGCGGCGGGCGCGATGCACAACGAAGCCGCGTGGGCCGCGCGATTCCCGAACGCGATTCGCACCTGGTTTCCCGCGCACCGCTGAGTGCCGCGACCGCCGGGTTTCACGCGCGCCAACACCTCGCGGTCAACTCCGCCCGACCGCGGCGTGTTCGATCAATTCGGCCGCCCGATCGACGCCGCCCGCCATCCGGAATCCCGCGCGCAGCCCGTCGAGCGGCGTACGGAACCGGTCTTCACGCAGCACGCGATCGATCGCGTCGCGAACGCTCGCGGCGGTGAACGTCATCTTGTCCAGCTTCAGGCCGACGCCGGCATCGACCACGCGTACCGCCATGTCGAGTTGATCCGCAACCATTGGGATCCCAACGATCGGCGTGCCGCCCGCGACGCTCTCGTGAACACTGTTGACCCCGCAGTGCGAGACGAACACGCGCACGTTCGGATGCGCGAGGACGGCGGTCTGCGAAGGCACCCATGTCTCGACCCGCACATTGGCCGGGAGCTTCGCGGGAAGCCTCGCCTGCGCGGAAGGACGCAACGCCCAGAGCACCCGCGTCTGCTTCGACGCGAGCCCTTCGGCCAGCGCCGCGAGCCGCTCGGCACTGGGGAGCGCGATCGTTCCGAGACTCGCGTACACGACGGGCAATCCGTCCGAGAGCCACGACGACCATTCACCGGGTAGCGGCGGTTCGTCGGGTTCGATCATCGGGCCGACCATGTGCATCTTCGGCGCGAGATCACGCGTGTACTCGAGACCGAATGCGGAGTTCACCAGGATGGTGCGGCCTCGCAATTGATCCTCGTGCGAGATCGTCGCGACACCGCGCGCCTTGCGTTGCGTGTTGAGAACGCGGCCGAAGGTCGCTGCGTCTGCGAGTCGACTCGCGCCGACGAGAAGCGGTCGTGTCGCACGATGCAGCGCGCGCCGCGTCGACGACATCGCGTGGATCGACTGCCCCGAGAACGGCAGCGGCACGTGCGGCGCGGGCGGCAGCAGTCCGGGCGGAAGCATCGCGAGGACGTCGGGATTGTTCACCACCGCGGGGATCCGCAGCGCATCGGCCGCATCGAGCCCCGCGGGCGTCGCGAAGTCGGCGACGATGACATCCGGCCGCTCGCGTTCGACCGCGCGCACGACGCACTCGTAGAGCGGCGCCCACAGTTCGCTCGTGAACGCGCCGAAGCTGCGAACCAGTCCTTTGAGAAAGTCGGGCTCCGCGGTGGTCTCCGCGGCGACCACGTCACGCTCCGCCTCGGTGCTGCGCAGCGCACCGGCCGACACGAATTCGATCCCGTCGCCTTCGCGCTCGATGTGCGAACGCAGCTCTTCGAACGTGGCGAACGACACGCGCCATCCGCGACGACGCATTGCGCGCGCTTGCGCGAGCATGGGCTTCACGTGCCCGACCGCTGGAATGCAAACGAACAGCGCAATGCGCTCGGTCTTCTTGGTCGTCATCACGGTGCTCGAATCAATAGTGGCGATCGAGAACGAACCAGCCGAACGCACGGAGTTTCGCCTTCGCGAACGACTCGGGGATCACTGGGTCGACCGCGGCCCATGCCGACTCGACGAGATCGCGCGCTTCACGTTCGCACGCGTCGATCGCGCCACATGCGGTGATTGTCTCGATGGCGCCCGCGACCGTCGCAACGTCGGTAGGCCGCGCCTCGATCGTGTCCCACAGCGCGCGTCGTTGATCGAAGGGCAGACGTCCGAGCGCCTTCAGCACCGGTGCGGTGACTTTCCCTTCGGTGATGTCTTCCCCGCGCGTCTTGAGCGCGCCATCGAAGCCCTTGAGATTGAGCACGTCGTCGATGATCTGGAACGCGAGTCCGTACGCTTCGAACAGCCGGCCGAGCGCCACGCTCTGCGCCGTCGTCCCTCCCCCCATCGCCACCGCCGCGCGTGCAAGCGCACTCGGCGCGGCCGCGGCCTTGAGCGTGTGCGCCGCATGGAGTCTTCGTTCGAGCGCCGCCGCATCGCCGCCTTCGACCACGCCCGGTACCAGCGGGCGCAGGCCATCGATGTCGAGCGCCTGCCCCATGTGCGCCGCTCGCATCGCCGCGAAGTACCAGCGATACACATCGACCCGCTGCGCGTCGGTGAGTTTCGTCGAGTGCAGCGTCAGTTCCGAGATGAAGTACGCGACGCATCCAGCATTGATCGCGAGTGCATCGCCGTGAACCTTGTGCGCTGTCGGCCCGCCGCGACGCACATCCGAGTGATCCTGCACGTCGTCGACGATGAGCGACCCGACGTGCACGAGTTCCGGCAGCGCGAGCCATTCGCGGAACGGCGCAGAATCGCCACCGACCGCATCGATGCACGCGAGCAATCCGTACGAACGCCACGTTTTGCCGCCACGATCGACGATCTCGCGGATCGGTCGGATCATCGTGCGGGTCAGTTGCTCGGTGTCGACGCCCGCCGTCCAGTCCTGCACGCCAGGAGCGCCGGTGAGACGCGTGAGATCGTCGCGCGTGAGCTTCTCGGGAAGCAGCGCCTGCACCGCGCTGCGCGTGGCGCGACCCACCGCGGAGAAGAATCCGTCGATCGTGTCGACCTTCGAGAACCCGCTGCGCTCGATGAATCCGAGCCCGCGAATGGATCCTCCATTGCGCATGCCGTGGATGCGAATGCGGCCTTCCCAGAACGCGGGCGGCGAGATGATCGTGACGAACTCCTGCCCGCCGAACTCGGCGTCGAGCGTGAGTTCGAGTCCGAGCTTCGGCACCGACAACGACCAGCGCGTCGGATACGAATTGAACGTGAGCGTGCTCGTCCACTCGTCGATCGGCGTGAGCGTGTAGTCCTCGATGCGTTCGCTGCTTCCGTCGGGCGCGATCGCAATGACACCGCTCTCGGGTAGCCATCGCTTCGTCGCCACTTCGTAGAGCTGATAGAGACTCAGTTCCCAGCCGTCCTCGAGTTGCGCGGACACCCAGTTCCACGCCACGTCGCCGATCGAGCCCTTTTCGCTGTCGTCGACCTGCTTGCCGAACTCGTGGTCGTACCAGCCGCGACCGCGCGCATCGACGCGCTCTCCGTCGACGGTAACGCTCCCCACCACGTCGCACGACGGCGTGAAGTAATAGAACATGTGCTCCGACGAAACGCCGCGAACGACGCCGTCATCGCCATGTCGAACGACCCGCTTCGTGGGTGTGAACACCAGCGAGCAGCCGGTCTGCCCGTCGCGTCGCGCGAGCACCATTTCGTAACGACCGTCGTCGAGTTTGCGAAGCGTGTTGCCGTCGAAGTCGAGCGCGAGTCGGTCCCACGCCACCCGCGGTTCGCGTTCGAACATGCGGTCGGGCAGAGGCACTTTGCCCTTTGCGAACGTCTCGCGGAGCGCCCGCCCGAAGAGTTTGTCGCGAACCCCCTCGCCCTTGTCGATGCGTCGCATCCCGACGTCGGTCGCGCTGCGATCGAGCACCGAGTCGTAGACGTATCGCTGCGTCTCGACGTCCACCAATGCCCACTCGATCGAGTACGCGTACTTGTTGGCGCGCGTGACCGGATCCTGGTCGATCGCGAGCGCGAAGAACGCCGCGAACACCGAGTACGAACGCCCGTTCGCAGCCGTCAGGTGCGTGTTCAGGTACCACCACTCGGTCGTCGACGAACGGTGCGGACGGTCGTGGATCTCGAGGTCGATCGGCCCGGATCTCGGCCAGTCCGATGCGACGCTCGAAACGGCCTGCGGCGTGTGATTTGTCATTTCAGGGAAAAACCTTCGGTTCGGAACGATCGAATCGAGTTACGGACAATCGCTGGACGTGGGCGGAGGCTCGGCCGGACGTAAGTGGCTGTCAATACTGGCATTGTGCGAGCATGGAGTTTTTCCACTCGTCGCTGCGAACACACCCGGCGAGGATCGCGCCGTGATCGATACGCACGATACCGGACGGCAGAAGTCCGCGCTTTTCACGGCGATCCCGCTCGTCGGGCACGTCAATCCGTTGCTCCGTCAAGCGCAGGAACTCGCGCGTCGCGGGTGGCTCGTAGCGTTCGCGGGCGTGCGCGAGATCGCCGATCACGTGCGTGCGGAAGCCCCGGATGTGACGTTCGCAGATCTCGGTCCGATGGGCACCGTCGGCGACGAACTGCGGAAGCATCAACACGACGCATCACGCGACGACGACTTCGTGCGCGGCTCGCTCACCATCGTGCGGGGGCTCACGCGCGTGTGGCCGGTGATGTTCGATGGACTCACGCGCGAGATCTCCCGATCGCGTCCCGATCTCATGGTCGCCGATCTCTTCACCTCCGCCGGCGCATGCGCGGCCGATCACGCGCGCGTCCCCTACGTACTCAACAACCCGGATCTCCTCCCCGCGATTTCGGTGCGTGTGCTTCCGCCCGCCGATCACCTTCCGCCGCTGTTCTCGGGCAAATCGATTCGCGACGTGAGCCCCCTCTTCCGACTCGGGGCTCCCGTGTTGCGACGCGTCGCCGCGACCGCCGCCTCGATGACGATCGGCGAAGATCTCAACGCCGCTCGCCGCACGCGCGGTCTGCCAGCGGTCGATGTGCACGAGCGACAGCGCGATCGACTGATCCTCGTGAATGGTGCATTCGGCGTCGAGTACGAGCGCACATTGCCGCCGCGCGTTCACATGGTCGGCCCGATGCTGCCGCGCGAGCACTCCGCGCTGCCGGCCGAGCTGAACCAATGGATCACAGATGGTCCGCCGGTCGTGTATGCGAACCTCGGAACCATCGCAGTGCCATCAGACGCATTGCTCGCGACGATGCACGACGCCTTCTCGTCGCAACGCTTCCGCGTGCTGTGGATCGCGAAGGGCGAACACGCGTCGCGGATGCCGCGCAATCGTTCGGCGAACGTGCGTGTGATGGAATGGGGGCCGCCGTTGTCGTCGGTGCTTCACCATCCGAACGTGCGCGCGTTCGTGTCGCATTGCGGGATCAACAGCGCGTACGAGTCGCTGGCTGCGGGGGTGCCGATCGTCGGGATACCGATGTTCGCCGATCAGCTCGACATGGCGGTGCGCGTCGCGGACGCAGGCGCGGGCGTGTGGTGCGATCGACGAAAGATGGAAGCGAGCGAGCTGCGTCGTGCAATTCATCGCGTGCTCGACGAGCAGAGCTTTCGCGCGCGTATGCCTTC
Source organism: uncultured Myxococcales bacterium (assembly GCA_966212315.1). Classification (GTDB taxonomy): domain Bacteria; phylum Myxococcota_A; class Polyangia; order Polyangiales; genus CBIHQZ01. Next base: position 1,449 of record CBIHQZ010000229.1, on the reverse strand, counting down.
GATCCAAGCGGCGATCGCGAAGACCGGCGGTGCGAAGCGCGCGGCGGAGTTGATCGAGCAGCAGGTGTGCTGACGAAAGAGTTTCGAAGCACGCGGTCACGGACGCGCGGCGACGTGCTGCGCGATGTCGCACCGCCCACAGCGCGCCTTTCGAAGTGCGCCTTCGCATCCGCGCATCGCGTAGAGTCCCCGCGTGGACGTCGCTCTGCTCCGTGCTCTCAATGGTCTGCGCTCGCCGCACCTCGACGCGATCGTTCGCATCATCAATTCGTGGGGCTTCTACGCGATCCCGATCGGCGCTGTGATCTGCGCGCTCATCCAGCGCACCCGCGCCCGCGCGATTGCCGCTCGGGACGTCGTGCTCGCCTGGTTCGCCGGTCTGTTGTTCGCTGAAGACGTGCTCAAGTCGGTCATCCACCGCCCTCGCCCCGGATCGGTGCCCGCGTTGCGCACTGTGATCCATGTACTCGGCCGGAATCCGGGCTCGTATTCGTTCCCGTCGGGCACCGCGGTCGCGGTGTTCGCCGCCAGCACGGCCGTGTGGCTCGGTTTCGGTCATCGAGCGGGAATTCTCGCGACCGTCGTGGCCACCGTCGTGAGCGTCACGCGCATCTACGTCGGTGTGCACTATCCGACGGACATACTTGCGGGGGCGCTCGTCGGTGCCGGTGTCGGCTATGTGGCCTTCGCGCTGACCCGATGGATCGAACGGCGCAGCGCGTGACAGCTTGACCGAAGACCGCCATCGGGTAGCGTCGTTGCTTGGGTCGACGTGCCGATTCTCACGCATGAAGAACGCGTAGGAACTCTCCTCGCGGAGAAGTACCGATTGGCGTCGATCCTCGGTCGCGGCGGCATGGGCGCCGTGTTCGCGGGGCGTCACGAGTGGACGGGTCGTGGCGTCGCGGTGAAGTTGCTCAACCACGATCTCGCGAGCGATCCGCAGATGGCGGAGCGTTTTCTCCGCGAAGCGCGCACCGCCGCGGAACTGAAGCACCCGAACGTCGTCGACGTGCTGGACATGGGGCGCGCAGACGACGGCTGCGTGTATCTCGTTCTCGAGTTGCTCGACGGCGCGTCGCTCTCGGATCACCTCGGTGCTGGACCGCTCGAGCCCGCCACTGCGTTCGCGTTGCTCACGCCCGTGATGCGAGCGCTCGCGCACGCCCACCGGCGCGGCGTGATCCATCGCGATCTCAAACCCGACAACATCTTCGTCTCGGAAGACACCGACGGGCGCACCGTGCCGAAGCTGCTGGATTTCGGCATCGCGAAGGTCATCGAACAGGACGGCACGTCGATGACCCGCACCGGGATGTTGCTCGGCACGCCCGATTACATGTCGCCCGAACAAGCGCGCGCCCTCCCCGACATCGGCCCGGCGACCGACGTGTGGTCGATGGGCGTGGTCTGGTACGAGTGCCTCACGGGCAATCTGCCGTTCAACGA
>CBIHQZ010000228.1:0-8410 GCA_966212315.1 uncultured Myxococcales bacterium | reverse complement strand
CGCGAGCATGGCGGAGGAAAAGAATCGAACCCGTACTGCTCGCTGTGCTCGGACTCGGGCGGAGCGCTGCTTCCCTACGAGAAGGTGGTGCAGCACATGGCCGAGGAGCGATTCATGAAGGTGAACAAGATGCCGCGTCCGGGGGCCGAGGAAGCGGCGCGGCGTGCGACGTCGCACATGCCGGCATGGAAGGGTCGAAAGGGCTGAGTCTCAGCCGAGCTGCTCTGCGGTCGCGCGCTCGAGAATGGCATCGCGCGCGGCCCAGAGATCCTCGGTGATGGACTCGGGGAGGTCGACCGTCAGCGCGTCGATCGCGGCGTCGACATCGCTCGCCTCGGGTGCGTCGTGTCCGAGACGCTGCGCGCGAACCAGCGCGCCCTGCGTCACCAGTGCCAGCGTGAGTTCCGCGACGAGGCGCGACAGCTTCTTCACTTCGCCGACCAGCGCGATGCTCTCGGCATCGAGCTGGCGCCGTCCGTCGGTCAGCTTCTTCATCGCCTCGGCGAGTTTCTGCGACGCACGATCGCGCTGAGCCCGTGCCTCGTCGCGCTCGCCCTCGACCGTCGTCACGCGACGTTGCATGCCGTCGCGATCGAGTTCGCACCCTGAAAGTCGCGCTTCGACGTCACGCTGCGAGCGCTCGAGCGCTTCGATCGCATTGCGCGCGATCGACCGATCGCTCTCGACTTGTGCGGCGTGCGCTCCACGCAGCGCCGCGAGTTCGGTTTCGCGACTCGTTCGCAGCAGCGCGAGTTCGGCTTCGTTTGCCGTGCGCATCGACGCGATCTCGGTTTCGTGTGCCGCGCGGATCGCCGCGACCTCGGTTCGCAGCAGCGCGATTTCGTTCTCAGCAGCTGCGTTCAGCGCCGAGACCTCGACGCCGTGCTCCGCGCGCAGCGACGTGACCTCGGCCTCGTGTTCGTTGCGCAGCGAACTAACCTCGGTTTCGTGTGCGCTGCGCAGTGAAGCGCTCTCCCCCGCCGTCACGGCACGGAGCGCTTCGAGTTCGGCACTGTGCGCCGATCGGAGCGCGTGGAGCGCAGACTCGTGCTCGTCGCGCCGCGCACTGATCGCCGCGTCCATCGCGTCGCGAACTCGCATCGATTCGCCCCGCAGCGTCCCCTCGATCCGCGCTGCACCCTCGGCCGCGCATCGCATCGCGTCGGCATGCTCACGACGAAGTGCGGCCAGGTCCGATTCGCGGGCGGCGAGCAGCGACGCGACGTCCGCACCGTGCGCCGTTCGCGCCTGCAGCAGTTCGTCGGCATGCTTTGCCTCGAGCGCTGCGACCCGTCGCTCGGTCGATTCCTCGAACGCCGAAACTTCGAGCGCCCGCGTTTCCTCGACCGCCGCGAGTTGTCGCGCGAGATCCGCGTTCGCGATTTCCATTTCGGCGAGCAGCCGAGCCACTTCGTCGGCGTGCGACGAACGAAGCGTTGCCACCGCCGCCTCGTGCGCGGTTTCGAGCGCTGCACGCGCATTCGCTGCGTCTCGTAGTGCGGTTTCTCGCGTGTGCTGGACGTCGGCGAGCGCGGCGGCGTGACTCGCGAGCGATTCCATCGCGGCGCGCGTGTGCGCGTCACGGAGGGCAGTGAGCTGCTCGTCGTGCGCGGCCGTCATCGACGCAATCGTTGCTGCGTGGGCGGAGCGAACTTCTTCGATCTGCGCGCGGAGCGTGTCGGCCATTTCCCGCGACGATGCGAGATCTCCGGTCGTGCGCGCGGTCTCTTCGCGCATTGCGATGAGTTCCGCCTGCAGTTCGGCCACCTCGAGGACGAGCGCCGCTTCCGACTCGCGCCATTGCGCCGCTGCCTCGGCATGGTCCGAGAGGTTCTTCGCGGACGCCTCACGCAGACTGGACACCGCTTCGTCGTGCGCCACGATCTGCGCGCGCAGGGCGGCCTCGCTGGCGGCGCGATCGCTGGCGAGTTGCGCTTCGAGCGCAGCGCGGGCCTCTTCGCTCACCCGGTGTTCATCGCGCGACCGCGCGAGCGCATCGACCGTTTCGTTTCGCGCCGATCGTTCTTCATCGCGCTCGGTGATGCAGGCGTTCAGCTCCGTGCGGCACTGCTCCAACTCGGTCCGCACCGTCGCCAGTTGCTCGTTCGTCGACCGCGCCGCATCCACGTGCTCGGCGGCTTCGATCCGCGCGCGGTCGCAATCCGCTTCGAGAGCGGCAACCGTTGCACACGCTTCGTTGCGCTCGTTCGTCACCGTATCGAGCAGGGCGCGCGTCGATTCCAGTGCGTTCGCCGTTGCGCCGAGCTGAGCAGTTGCATCGGCGAGTTCGGCGTCGCGCATCGAGAGCTGGGTATGCACGTCGGCGAGTTCCGCATCGCGTTCATTCAGCGCGCTCGCAAGTGCCACGGCCTCTGCGTCGCGTGCGTCGAACGCACTGCGGATGGCCGCGAGGTCTTCGTTCGTGCCGGTCAGCACTTCCCGCGTTTCGGCGAGATCGCTGGCGGTCTGCTCCATCGCTTCGACGAGTCGATCGCGCTCCTTCGAGCTTTCGGCGATCAGTCGCTCGGTCTCGGCGAGCGCTTCACGCGATTCCGCCAACGCACGCGCGTGCCCGTCGAGCGATTGCTCCAACTGCGCGCACCGGGCTTCGCTCTCGGCAAACGCGCGATCGCGCTGCTGCCCGCGGCTCTCGATGTCCGCCACGGCTCGCTCGCGCGCTGCGTAGCGTGCATCGACACCGGCGCGTTCGTGCATCAACGCTTCGATGCGATCACGCGCGTCCACCAGGAGCCGCTCTCGCGCGACATTCGATTCCTTGAGCCGCCGGATCTCCTGATCGCGAGCGCCGAGCGTCTCCCGCAGTTCCAACAGCTCCCGGGGAGCAGTCGGCACAGCGCGGCTCTGTCGCGCGCGCTGTTCTTCCAACTGCGCACGGAGCGAGTCGACCTGCGCGGCATCGCGCCGGAGCCGAGCGATCTCTTTTGCCATCTCGTCGCGTTGACGCGTCGTCTCGCGCGCCACGGCGAGAGCGGACTCGTGTTCGTCGAGCGGAACGAACATCGGTCCGTCGAGCGCGGTGTCAGTGGCAGGAGACGAGTTTGCGTACGGCATGGCGATCCCTCGTCGTCGTCGGTTTCACGAAACGACAGACCGCGTCCAATTTTCGACAGGAGGGAAAGAGACGCCGGCCGCTCGATCGCGTCCGGCTTCAGAAGGGAGGAGTGATCACCAACCGAGGCGGTTGCCCACGTAGTGATCGAGCATGCGACGCCACCAGGGCCAGTCGTGATTCACGTCGTGACCCCAGAGATCGAGATTGTTCGGCACGCCCTTGGCCCACAGCGCGGCCGAGAGACGGCGCGACGCGTTCGGCGCTTCGAACGCCCCCTGGCCCGACACGATGTGGATCTGCGAGTGGTGGCGCAGCGTCTCGAGCATCCCGTGGTCGCTCATGTTCGGAATGTACGAGAGCGGGTTGTTGAAATACGTGTTGTCGTCGCCGTAGCCCTCGAGATAGTCGGGCCCGAGATCATAGAAGCCGCTCATCGCGACGAGCGTGTCGAACAGATCTGGCCGGCGGAAGAACGCGTTCGCCGAGTAGAACGCGCCGAAGCTCGCACCCGACACGCCGATGCGCGCGCTCGGATTCTGGAGGCAGCGGCGAATGTGCGGGACGACTTCTTCTTCGACGTAGCCCGAGTACAGCGCCTGTCGGCGCGCCGCTTCCGGCACCGACACGTTGCGATTCATCCACGCGTGCTTGTTGATGCTGTCGATCGAGAACACCTGAAGGCGCCCTGCGAAGATGTGGTGCTCGATCGCCTTGATGAGAAAGAAGCGCTCGTTCTCGAGGAAGTCAGCCTGCGCCGTCGGGAAGAGCAGGAGCGCGTGCCCCCAGTTTCCGTAGCGCACGATCGGCATGTCGAGGCCGAGTCGCGGGCTGTGCCAGCCGAAGATTTCCTTGGGGAGATTGGGATCGATGAATTGCAGGGCGCGCCTCCGGTGAAAGACTGCGCGAACGGTAACGAAACGAATCGCACGACGGCAACAGGGAACGCGAACAACACGCGCTCGCGGAACCGACTGTGTTAGCGTCCGCGCGACGGAACACAGACGTGAATCCAAACGTGAACAAGTCGGACAATGCCGAATCGGTTTGTGGTTTTTGCGGGAAGTCGCGCGGTGAAGTTGCGCGGATGATCAGCGGAACCACCGCTCACATCTGTGACGAATGCGTTGCATTCTGCATCGACGCCCTCGCGAGCGAACCAGCCGCGGGCGACAGCGACACGGCGGAGACATCATCGGTCTCGGGCGAGTCGCACGACCTTCGCACCGATGCGGCGAGTGCGTTGTTCGACTACGCGGTCGAGCAATCACTCTCGGGTGGCGACGGCGCAGCGCTGGAACGCGATGTAAAAGTTCTCGCCGCGGCCGCGCTTCTGCACGCAGGTCAACTCGACCTCGCCGCGGCAGCACGGTTCGCCGGATGCAGCGAAACCGAGTTCAGCACCGCGCTCGACGAACTGGCGCCCGCGTCGCACGGCACGATTCGTCCCTCGCAGCCGCCGCCCGCACCGAACCGATAGCGGAAGACGGCACGGCAAGCCCTGAGCGTGCTTCGAGGCGCTCACCATGAGAGCAAGCGCATCGCGGCGGCGCGCGTGGTTCGACAAGCTCACGATGAGGGCCACACGGCCACCGGCCTTCCCGGTCATCCCGAGCGCAGCACCGCGTCTGCGAGGCGCGAAGTCGAACGACGCCATCGAACCACTGCGCGTGATTCGAAGACGCGCATAACTCGCGCCACGAAATGCGACGCGTACGAACGACGTCACACGGCGCTCGTTTCCGATGGAACTCCCACGTGGTGCGAGCGACGCACGAAGCGCGTTTCGAGCAGGTCCCGCCGCACATCTTGACTCTCGAGCAACGCGTAACAAACCTCCTCGCCAACGCGCTCGGAGCACCCGACGTGTGACGTGTCGGGAGGTTCGACCATGTCGTTTCTCGCGTCGTTGCTCGCCTGGGCGAACATGCCGTTCACCATCGCGCTCACGATCACGGTCTTGTTCGCCGCGCTTCAGATGACAGGCGCGCTCGGGCTGCTCGCCGGAGGCGGCGACGCTGATGGTGATGGCGATGGTGATGGCGATGCGGACGGCCACGACGCCGACGTCGACGCCGATGGTCACGACGGCGACGACGGCGACGACTCCGATCACGACGGAGACGAAGGTGCGCGCTTTGGCTTCTGGGAAGGACTCGGCGTGGGCCGCGTCCCGATGACGATCATCTGGCAGACGTTTGCAGCGACGTTCGCGTTCGCTGGATTGGCGATGAACACGATGTACCTGGCACGACACGACTCGCTTCCGCTGATCTCGCTCGCGTGGACGATGCCGAGCGCGCTCGTGTTCGCGTACGCGTCGACGCGCACGATCAGCGGGATGCTAGGCCGCGTGCTGGTCGACGCGGGTCAACAGGCGACGTCGCGCAAGGAACTCGTGGGACGCGCCGGCGTCGTGATCTCGAGCCGGGTGAATCACGAGTTCGGCGAAGTGCGAATCGCCGACAAGACGGGGCACGTGGTGCGGGTGATCTGTCACACGCGCGCGGGCGATGCACCGATCGCAGAAGGTGCTGACGTGGTGGTCGTCGAGGTGGACGAACATCACGGGCGCATCGTGGTCGCGCCGATGTGAGCGGCGTGCGCGCCGGCGGAGAGATCGCGCCGGCGTGAGGTTCGCGAGGGGAACGATCTCGAGTGTTCGGGTGGAAGGGTCACGCCGTGTGATCACGGCGTCGCGTTGCGTGCACGCGTAGAAAGCACGCGATCGAGAGAGACGTCATGTTCGAACTTTTGTCGCAGCCTCAGTTCCAGGTCATCGCGCTGGCGGTCTTCGTCGGCCTCTTCGTGCTCACGGTGCTCGTGGTCACGACGGCGCGTTTCTATCGTCGTTGCGGCGCAGACGAAGCGCTCGTGCGCACGGGTGCGGGCGGCAACAAGGTGATCATCGGCGGCGGCATGACCGTCTATCCGATCTTTCACCAACTGCTTCGCGTACCGCTGCGTTCGATCAAGCTGTCGGTCGAACGCTCGGCTCGCAACGCACTCGTGACGAAGGACAAGATCAAGGCCAACGTCACGACGGAGCTGTATCTCAAGGTCGAACCGTTGGTGGAGGACGTGCTCGCCGCGGCGCGCTCGTTCGGCGAGCGGAACCTCGGCACCGAGACGATCGGTGAACTCATCGAAGGCAAGCTGACCGACGCGCTTCGGTCGGTGGCTGCGAACAGCACGTTCATGGACCTGCACACGCAGCGCAAGCAGTTCGCGGAGTCGATCCAGACTGCACTGTCGGAGGAATTGAAGAAGAACGGACTCACGCTGGAAAACGTGTCGATTACCGCCCTGGCGATGGTGCCGGTGAAGGACCTCGATCCGCAGGACGTGTTCGACGCGGAAGGCCTTCGCGCGATCACCGACTCGGTTCAGTCGAACGCGGAGAAGACCAATCAGATCCAGCGCGAGAAGGAGCTGGCGATCAAGTTCCAGAACGTCGATGCACGCAAGCGCGCGCTCTCGATGGAACAAGACCAGGCCCACGCGGAGGCCGATCAGGAGCGTCGCGTGAGCGAGTACTCGGCGACGCAGCGGGCCGAGCAGGAGAAGGTGGTGCAGTTGCAGGCGCAAGCGATCGCCCTCGCGCATGCCGATCGCGCACGCGTGGAGCGCGAAGCGCAGATCGACGCGGAGAAGCGCGTGATGGCGGCGGAGATCTTGAAGCAGCGCGAACTCGAGGCCGCGACGATCGAGAAGCAGAAGGCGGTGCAGGCCGCGGAAATCGACCGGCAGAAGGCGCTCGAGGCCGCGACGATCGAGAAGCAGAAGGTGATCGAGGCGAGCGAGATCATGAAGGAGCAGACCGTGGAGACCGCGCGCATCGGCAAGGTCATCGCGGTCACGCAGAGCGAAGAGCAGGCGGCGCGTGCGGCGGCGTTGAAGGCGCAAGCACAGGCGGAGGAGGAACGGGCGACGCAAGAGATCATGACGGTCGAAGCAAAGGCGACGGCCGAGCGCGAGAAGGCGATCGCGGTGATCAAGGCCGAAGAAGCGGCGCAGCAGTCGCGGATCGCGGCTGAACGCGAGGCGTATCGATTGAAGCTCGAAGCGGAAACGCGGGCCGCGGCGGTTCGCGCGCAGGCCGAAGGCGAGGCGCAGGCGAAGCGCGCAGCGGCGGAGGGCGAAGTGTCGAAGGCGAAGGGTTCCGCGGAAGCGCAACAGCTCGCAGCGGAAGCGAGTGCGTCGGTGGTTCGTACGGAAATGCAGGCGGAGGCGGACCGCGTACGGGTCTCGGCAGAGGCGCGCGCGCTCGCAGCGCAGCAGGAAGCGGAAGCGCTGAAGGTGCTGGCGGAAGCCACGTTGAAGAAGGGCGAGGCCGATGCCGACGCGCGCCGGAAGCTGATCGAGGCGGAGAACATGCTCGCGCAGAAGTTCTTGCTGCGCGACGTCGCACTCAAGGCGCTCGATGTGCTGCCGGCCGTGACGCGCGAGCTGATGAGCCCTGCGAAGGCGATCAGCGAGATCAAGGTGCTGCAGATGAACGGGATGAATTCGATGGGCGACAACAGTGCGAACGGCGGTGCGTCGAGCGGCAATGCGTTCGGCGTGGCGTCGCCCGTGCTCAAGACGATTCTCGAGGCCGGCGCGGCGTATCCGCTCCTCCGCGAGATGATGCAGTTCTCGCAGGTCGACGGCGACAAGCTCGCGAACAAGGCGCGCTCGCTGCTCAACGCACTCCCGAACGAGTTGCGCGCAGTGATCGACGCAGATCCGGAACTCGGGGCGAAGGTCTCCGCGTTCACCGGCGCGAGCGGCAGCGAGAACGCAGGGATCGTGGTGCAGCCGATCGACGCGAACGCGAAGAACGGGGCGAACGGTGCGGGCTCGCACGCGCGCACGTAGCGCGAGTCGAACGCAAGGAACGGGAGCGAAGCGAGGACCGCGATGAACGCAGGAACCGGTGAAAGCGCAGCGATGAGTGCAATGGCCCGCCTGGCCCACGGGCTCCTCGCGTCGTCGGGTGGCGCGGCGGATCTCTCGTACGGAAGCGTGAAGAACGCAGTGCGAGAGGCCGCCATGCGCGACCCGCTCGATACCGCACTCGTCACGGTCCTCGGTGGCTCGTACCTCTTCTACGTCGCGGAAAAGGACGAGAACCCGAAGGTCACTTCGTTCTGGGATGCGCTGGTGTTCATCACCACGTGCCTCTCGGTCGGATACGCCGACGTGTTCGCACGAACGTCCGCGGGCAAGGCCATTGCCGCTGCGGTGATGACGGTCGGTCCTGCGATCTCGAGTGCTCTCTTCGAAGCACCCGCTGCCGAGCGGCGCGCAGAGACGGACGCAGCCGCGGCAAACCAGGCGGCGCTCCTCGCACGCATC
>CBIHQZ010000227.1:0-8427 GCA_966212315.1 uncultured Myxococcales bacterium | reverse complement strand
CACGGGCGTCGTTGGAGCAGTGCGAGCGCCTCGGGCGCGATCTGCTGCACCGGCCGGCGCAACTCCACCCGAACCTCTTCGAGAAAGCGCTGCGCCAGGTACGGGATGTCGCCGGTCCGCTCGCGCAGCGGCGGCAGCACGATCGTGTATTGCGCGAGCCGAAAGAACAGGTCGGCTCGGAAGTGACCTGCCGTGACGCGCGCCTGCAGGTCGTCGTTCGTCGCCGCGATGAAGCGGACATCGAGCTGTGTCGACTTCGTCGCGCCGACAGGTTGCAGCTGTCGTGACTCGAGCACCCGCAGCAACTTCGCCTGCAGCCCCAGAGGCATGTTGCCGACCTCGTCGAGAAAGAGCGTGCCGCCCTCGGCGAGACGAAAACGCCCGGGCTTCTTGCGGTCGGCACCGGTGAACGCGCCCTTCTCGTGACCGAAGAGTTCCGACTCGAGCAACGGCTCGGGAATCGCGCCGCAGTCGAGCGCGATGAACGGTTTGTCGTGGCGGTCGCTCTCGCGGTTAATCGACTCGGCGACCAGCTCCTTGCCGGTGCCCGTCTCGCCCAACACGAGCACGGAAAAACTCGACGCGGCGACCGTCCGGACTTGATCGATCACCTGCCGAACCGCGTCGCTCGGGCCCATCTGGTTCGCGAGTCTTCCGCCCGCACCGACCTGCTCTCGGAGCGCGGCGACTTCCGCGCGCAGCGCACGGTTCTCCATCGCGCGACGCACCACGACGACCAGTTCTTCTCGGTCGACCGGCTTCGTCAGATAGTGGAACGCACCGAGTTGCATCGCACGCACGGCGGTCTGAACGTCGCCGTTGCCCGTCAGCATGATGACGACGCGACCGGGCTCTGCACGTCGGAGCTGTTCGAGGACGTCCAGCCCCGAAAGGTCGGGCAAGTGGAGATCCAGCAGGACGATGTCGGGATCATCGATGGCCGCGCGCTCGAGGCCCGAACGCGCGTCGTGCGCCACGACGACATCGAAGCCCTCTGGGCCGAAGATCGCGGTCACCAGTTCGCAGTTGAGTTCGTCGTCGTCGATCGCCAGCAGCCGGTGCCGTATGGAATTCACGCTATGGCGTTCATACCACAGTCATGGTCTGGAGGCCCGATCGGCGGCTCGGGCGATTCTTGAAGGCAGCCGCCTATTTCGTAAGCAGGTCCGAGGCGTTACAGAGCCGCACCCCACCGCCGAGCGCAGCCCTGCGCGATGGTCACGGCGCGCCGCAGACCGGAAGCGTGAAGACGAAAGTACTCCCTTCGCCGGGCTTGCTCTCCGCCCAGATCCGTCCACCGTGGCCTTGTACGATGCACCGAGAAATATAGAGACCGAGCCCCACGCCGCGCCGGTCGCTCTTGTCGACCTGTAGAAACCGTTCGAATACGGCATCCAGATTTTCGGCCGAGATTCCGACTCCGGTGTCATGGACAGAAAAGCGTAATTCCTCGCCGGTGCATTCGACGCGGGTGACGATTTCCCCATTCGCCGGCGTGAACTTCAACGCATTGCCGAACAGATTGATGAGCACCTGGAGAAGCCGCGGGGGATCGACCGCCGCGGGGGGGAGCGGCTCGACGATCTCCGTGACGAACGAGATTCCGCTCGCCAGGGCCTGCGTCTGAAACGACTCCACCGCCTCGCTCACCACCTGTGCCGGGTCGGCGATCTCGCGAGCGACCGCGAGTGCACCGGCCTCGATGCTGGCGACGTCGACGAGGTCGCCGATCAGGCGACTCATCCGCGCGCCGCCGCGCTGAATGCGCTGGGCATGGAGGCGAACCCGATCGACGTTGTCGGGTTCCGACACGTCCTTCGCGATGAGACCGGCGAAGCCGACGATGGAGTTCAGCATGCTCCGCAGATCGTGGCTCACCATGCCCAGAACGGTGTCGCGTGTGACGAGTGCATCGTCGGACCGCGCGCGCTCGGTCGACAGGTCCCTGTCGGTCCCCGCGCGTTCGAGGGAGAACACGCTGACAAGCTGGGCGCGTTCGGCGCTGACCGCCTCGTCTGCGTCCGCTCGCTCTTCCCGAACGACGCGGTCCTCCATGGCACGTGAGTGAGCGATCGAACCCGCCGACGGCATCGCCTCTCGTCCGTCCGCCCGCGCGCGCGTCGCTGCCAGGAGCGCGTCGGCACGCTCGCGCGCCTTTGCGATGACCGCGTCAGCGCTTTCGTCGATCGCAGTCCAGAGATCGCCGATGGCCCCATCTACCTTCTCGCGCTCGAGTTGCAGACTCTCGTCGGTCTGTTCGCGTTCTGAACCACGCTGCTTCTCGCCGGATCGGGTCGTCACGCGCGAATGCTAACACCCGTGCCCGGACCGGTATGGCGTGGGTCCTGGTACGGCGGCTCCGGGAGGATTTCGCGCCATGGCGCGCGCTCCATAGCTATGGAATCGCCACCATACATCGGGCATCGGTCACGCCCGCGGTTCGACGCGTAGGCTGGCGAAACCACTGGAGTACGCGGAAGCCCGTCTTTCACGGGGCGCTGGCACCGTCCTCGCAATGTGGGCAACGCGGACCTCATTGATCCGCCGACGGGTGACGCCCGGTCCCTGTTCTGACTCTCCTTCACGTCTGGAGTTTCATGTCCACGCACGTCACGCATTCACGGATTCCTCCGTATCGTCAGGCTCGCGTCGCGATCATCGCCGCGGCCGCTTCTTCGATTGCATTCATCGCGGCGCCGACCGCAGCCCACGCTCAACGTTTCGCCGAGCGGTTCGTGGCGCGCGGAGAACTGGGCGCGGGGACGATGATCTCCACGTACCAGCGAAATACGCTCGGCTACGGCCTCGATGTTCAAGGCTCCGGACGGCTCGGATTCACGCTGTTCGGTCCACTGGCACTGCAGGCGTCGTTCTCGAGCTGGTGGTTTCCGTCGGAGAACGCAGCGGGCGTGCACTCGGACGGGCAGCAATTGTCGGTGACCGGCGGATTGCGATTCGAGCCCATGATCAGCCGGGTCGGGCGACTTTTCGTCGATGCCAACGCCGGCCTCGGAATGTCCGGCGGTCGGAATCGCCCGACATTCGATGCGGGTATCGGCTTTGAATTCGCATTGAATCGCGCCGTCGGACTCGGTCCGGTTGCGCGCTACGGCCATTTGTTCGCCTCGCGTGAAGCGAACGATGCGCCGAGCGACGCGCAATACTGGTCGGCGGGACTGTCGCTCTCCGTGCGCCTCCCGCAGGCGGAGCCGCGAGTCGCTGCGCGTTCGGTTCCGGTCGATTCCGATCGCGACGGCATCTTCGATGTCGACGACGAGTGTCCGAGCGAAGCCGCGGGGAGCGTGCCGGATGCGGAGCACCGCGGATGCCCGATGCGCGACCGCGATCAGGACGGGGTCATGGACGTGCGCGATGCGTGTCCGAGTGAGCATCAAGGCGAGCATCCCGATCCCACACGCATCGGCTGTCCCGCCGTCGACACCGATCGTGACGGCGTCTTCGATCATCTCGATCTCTGCGTGACGACGCCGGCGAGTCCGCATCCCGATCCGGAACGCGCGGGCTGTCCCGACGGCGACGACGATGCCGACGACGTGTTCAATCACGACGATCAGTGCCCGCGCGAAGCGCAGGGACTCCACGCCGATCCTGCCCGACGCGGCTGCCCGCTCGCCGATCGCGATCACGACACGGTGCCCGACAGTACGGACGCGTGTCCCGACGTGGTCGGTGCGCCTAGCTTCATCGCACGTCGCAACGGTTGTCCCGGTCTCGTCGTGGTTCGAGACGGCCAGATCGTGATTCTGCAGCCTGTCTTCTTCGCGACCAATCGCGACCGGATCCTTCGTCCGAGTTTTCGCGTCCTCGACGCGGTCGTCGCGGCCCTTCGCGCTCAGCCCGAGATTCGCCGTGTCGGCGTCGAGGGGCATGCCGACGACGTCGGCAGCGACGAAGCCAACATGTCGCTGTCGCAACGTCGCGCACAAGCCGTCGTCGCGTGGATCACGCAACACGGGATCGAAGCGAGCCGCGTCGAAGCGCATGGATACGGCGCCACGCGCCCGATCGTGCCGAATGGTTCGTCGTCGGGACGCGCCGCGAACCGCCGCGTCGAGTTCCACATCCTGGATCCGCGTCCGAACAATTCCGTAGACGGCATCGGCTCGGCGTCGAGTTCGGCCCCAGGGGCACGTTGAAAACCCGCGCCCGGAAGCAGCCAGTGGATTCCCGACCGTCCGTCAATGTCCAGAACGTCACGAGGAGAACGCTTATGTCCGAAACAATGACCCTTACCCGCCGCGCGCCCCGCTATTTCTTTGTTGCCTCTTTGGCCTCGCTCCTCGCCGCTTCTTGCGCGCCCCGCAGCATCCTCGGGTCTGCCGATGACGACGTGGTGGCCGATAGCGCGCGGCACGATGTCGTTCGACCGATGGATCTCGGTGTCGACGTGCAGACGCCCGATGTCGCGAGCGACGACACTGTCACGGCCGATGCACCCGACGTCATGGCGGCGGATGCAATGGATGCGTCCGTCGCACTCGATGTCGTGACGGCCGATGCAATCGATGCGGCGGACGTAACGGACGCAACGGACGCAACGGACATCACCGATGTGCTCGACGCAGGACCAACGTCCCCCGGCATTCTCGGAACCGCGGCGCAGTTCACGATTCTCGCGGGATCGACGGTGAGCAATACCGGGCTCTCGACGATCGCCGGCGAAGTCGGCGTCAGCCCCGGCCTCGCACTGGTCGGCATTCCGTCCGGAACCGTCGTGCACGCCGGCGACCCGGTCGCTGCACTCGCTCAATCGGACACCACCGTCGCGTACAACTATCTCGCCGGCCTCCCGTGCGGGACGGAACTCACGGGCCTCGACCTCGGTGGGATGACCCTTGCCCCCGGCGTGTACTGCTTCACATCCTCGGCCGCGCTCACCGGTACCGTCGTTCTCGACGGTCAGAACCAGCCGAACCCGCTGTTCGTCTTTCAGATCGCATCGACCCTCGTGACCGCGAATGTCGCGGCGGTCGTCACCATCAACGGCGCGCGGCCGTGCGACGTCTATTGGCAGACCGGTAGTAGTGCCACCGTCGGAATCGCGTCGAACTTCTCGGGCAACATCATCTCTCTCGGCAGCGTCACCCTGAACACCGGCGCCACGCTGAACGGCCGCGCCCTCGCCCGAACGGGCGGCGTGACGATGGATACCAACTCCGTCTCGAACGCGAGTTGTCCTGACCCGTCGCCGCCGACCGACGCGGGCGCCGGGGATGCGTCGACGGACGCACCGATGGACGCGCACGACGACGTCCCGGCCGACGCGGTCGACGGGGGCTAGCGGCTCGCGGCTAGCGGCTCGCGGGGAAAGGCGACTCTTCGATACCCCGCAGCCACCGACAATCGCAGTTGTTTCGATGCATCAAAGGACTTTCGAATGAACTTCTTTCCTAGAGTGATCCGCGTACCGAGCCTTCGGTCGATCGCGATCGGCCTCGCCGTGACCCTCGCCGCCTCGGCGGCCGGCGCCGACGGTCGCGGCTCGTCGACGGAACTCACGTTTGCGGACCGCTCGCCGTACGTCGAGCGTCCCATCACCGCAGGATACAGGCATCTGGACCTGCATTTCGGCGCGAGCGGTGAGTACGTCGACTACTACCGCTCCTACAGCAACATCGGCCATCCGCTGGCCGCCTTCGGGGCGCACCTCGATGCCACGTTCGGTGTCACCGACTACCTCGAGTTCGGCGCGGGGGTCGGCCTCAACGTGCCGGGGCACACGGAGGATCTCCCGTACGTCAACGCGGACCGATACGCGCGGGTCAATCGCGAATGGCTCCCCACGGGGCTGGAACTAGCCCGCGCGCCGTACGTGCTGGGACACGAGTACGTCACGAATCCCTATCTCCGCGGACGTGTCGCGCTGCTCAACCGACGTCCGGTCTATATCGGACTAGACCTCGCGGTCACGCTGCCCATCGCGCCGCGCAGTTGCTTCACCATCGATCTGGGCGTGCCCGTACACGCCATTCTCGGACGCCGCGTGCGCATCGAGACGGGCGCGTTCAACGAGTTCGCCGCTTGCGAGGTCGCGCCGGTGTCGGGGCCCGCCACACGCTACTGGACCCTCGTCGTCCCACTTCGCGTGCTGTTCAGCGTGACCGATCGATTCTGGCTGGGCCTGCAGACTGGTTTCTCGACGGTGGGCTACAGCCTCGATCCGCGAAACTTCGCCATCCCGCTCGGCGTCATGGCCGGCGTACGCGTCGCGCCGCGCGTCGACCTGCTGTTCAACGTGGTCGCACCGGAGTTCGTGCACACGGACCCGACGACGAATCGCAACGTCTGGCTCGATCGCATCGGCGGCGGCGTCGCCCTGCAGCTCTACCTGCTCTGAAGCCATCGCAGCCGTCCTGCATCGATCGACAGCGCCGCAACACGTCCCCTCGGACGAAGGAAACATCATGAGTGTCTTCGCATGGATTGTTCTCGGACTATTCGCCGGATTCATCGGAAGCAAGATCATCAATAAACGTGGCGAAGGCGTCATCCTGGACATCGTTCTGGGAATCGTCGGCGCGGTCGTCGGCGGGTACCTCTTCCAGATGATGGGACTTCGCGGCGTGTCGGGTCTGAATGTGTGGAGTCTGTTCGTGGCCGTGATCGGCGCAATCGTCGTTCTGGTGGCATTCCATGCCATTCGAAGCAAGGATTGAGAAAGTCGCCATGGAAACCCGGAAACTCTACCAGCAAAAGTACGAAGCACAGTTGAGGGAATGGGAAGCGAAGGTCGACGTCGTTCACGCGCACGCACAGAAGGTCGCGGCGCAAGCGCGGCTCGATTTGAAGCCCCATCTCGATGCCGTGCGGGCGAAGTTGGAAGCCGCGAAGTCGAAACTCGGGGGCGTCGCCAAGGCCACCGACGACGCGTGGGACGGGGTGAAACACGACGCGGACGGCGCATGGCACGACCTGAAGGCTTCCGTCGAAGGTGCGTTCGCCGCGATCCAGGGGCAGCAGACGGCGAGCGTCGAGGCGAACCCGGCCGATCCCGAGAAGAAGTAGCGGGCGACCGAGTTACCTCGCGCACGCAGCGTCGCGATCGACCTGGACGATCGCCATCGCCGCATTCCGTGGAGTGCACATAAGCGCCTCGATTCGAACGCAATCTTCTGCGGAATGTGTTCGCTTATCCACGCCCGCCATCAATCGATCTTTGGAGCAACATCATGATGCGTTCTAGTGGATTCTTGTTTCTCGCTTGTAGCCTCTGCGCCTCGGCCGCCTGCGGTGGTGACCCGGCTGACGTCCACGGCGTCGACGCATCCGGCATGGATGTCGTGATCGTCGATGTGTCGGGCGATGCCGGCGCTCGAGACGCCTACCATCCCGTGAACGACGCGGGGCTCGGCCCGGCGCGCGTGGAGCTTGGATCGACGACCGATCTCGCATCGGCGGGCGCCTATGTGATTCTGGCGAAGACTGCGATCACCAACGTTACGGGCTCGTCGATCACCGGCGGTCATCTTGGATTGAGCCCCGCGGCGGCGAGCTACCTCACCGGCTTCTCGCTGATCGCCGATTCGACGAACGCGTTCGCGACGTCGGCCTCCGTCGCGTCGCCATGGCGAATCTATGCGAGCGATTATGCTCCGCCCACGCCGTCGAACCTGACGACCGCGATTCTCGGCATGGAGGCCGCCTACGCCGATGCTGCCGGAAGATCACTGCCGGACTATCTGAATCTCGGTAGCGGCAACATCGGCGGAATGACGCTCTCGCCCGGGCTGTACACGTGGGGGACAGGCGTCATGATCCCCGAGGACGTCACAATCGCCGGGGGAACGAATGACGTCTGGATCTTCCAGATCGCCAATGACCTGGACGTGAGCACCGACAAGCACGTCGTTCTCAGCGGCGGAGCGCAGGCCAGCAACATCTTCTGGCAGGTGGCGGGACGCGCAACGATTCACGCCAACGCGCACTTCGAAGGCGTGGTCTTGTGTCAGACGGCGATCACGCTTCAGACCAGCGCGTCGATGCACGGAAGGGCGCTTTCGCAAACGCTCGTCGCCATCGACGACAATGCGATCACCGCGCCGTAACGGCCATCCGTCCGACGATCGACAACACGTTTCCCCGATCTGGGGCGGCGTGGTCGCGGTCTCGGGGGTTTACGACGAAGACGCGGCACTCGACGACGACGTCATCTTCTGCAACCTCGAGACGCACTCTCAGGAGCCGGCATATCTCCAGAGCGTCTTCGGCGGAGAGATCCAGCAGTGCTTCGACGGTCCGTACTTCATTCGATTCCAAGTGCGCCGCACCCGTAGTCGACCGATCGCCTGGTCGCTGTGGTGGCGCGGCGCCGCGCGCCGGCCCGCCCCCCGGCCGCCCCCCGGCAGGGGCGGCCGCCCGGTGATCGGGGTCCCCCGAGTAACCGCTACAACCCCGACCCCACCCCCC
>CBIHQZ010000226.1:0-8433 GCA_966212315.1 uncultured Myxococcales bacterium | reverse complement strand
ACGCGCCCTGGCGGCAGCTGCTTCGCTGGATGCGAACGCCGATCGAGTACCTCACCGCAGCGCGTGAACAGTTCGGCGAGACCTTCACCGTGCGCCTGCCGGGCATTCCGCCGATCATCGTTGCGAGCAATCCCGCCGACGTGAAAGCGATCTTCGCGGGCAACGGCGAGGAAATGATGGCGGGCGTCGCGAACCGCGTTCTCGAGCCTTTTCTCGGCAAGTTCTCGCTGCTCACGCTCGACGGTCCGCAGCACGCGCGTCATCGCAAGTTGCTGATGCCGCCGCTGCACGGCGAGCGACTCGAGTCGTACGGCGCCGACATGCTCTCGGTGACCGACGCCGCGATCGATCGGTTCCCGGTCGCCGATGCGTTCGCGATGCACAAGCAGACGCAGTCGATCACGCTCGACATCATTCTCCGCACCGTCTTCGGCATGCGCGACGATGCCGAACGCGAGCCGTTCAAGCGCTCGATCACGCAACTGCTCGAACTCGGTGCATGGCCGCCGTTGCTGCTGCCGCAGATGCAGGTCGACCTCGGGCCGCTCTCGCCGTGGGGGCGTTTTCAGCGTGCGCTGCGCGAGGGCGACACGCTGCTCTATCGCACCATTCGCACCCGCCGCGCGCAGGGCGATACCGCCCGGGGCGACATCCTCTCGTTGCTCCTCGCGACGCGTGACGAAGACGGCGAGCCGATGAGCGATGTCGAACTGCGCGACGAACTCGTCACGCTCTGCGTTGCCGGTCACGAGACGACCGCGACCGCGTTGAGCTGGGCGATGCGGTGGATCCTTCGCGATGCGCCGCTCTACCGACGACTGCGTGACGAGGTCCGTGCACTCGCCGCCCGCGGGCCGCTCGTGCCGGCGCAGGTGCAGAAGCTCGAACTGCTCGATGCGACGGTGAAGGAGACACTGCGGCTCGTGCCGGTCGTGATGATGGTCGGGCGCGAGGTGCAGCATCCGATTCGCATCGGCGGTTACGACCTGCCGGCAAAGACCTTCGTCGCGCCGAACATCCTGCTCGGGCAGCGTCGATCGGAAGCCTTTCCCGATCCGATGAAGTTCGATCCGAACCGGTTCGTCGGCGCGCGCACCTCGCCTGCGGAGTGGTTTCCGTTCGGTGGCGGGTTGCGACGGTGCATCGGCGCCGCGTTCGCGCAGTACGAGATGAAGATGGTCCTCGCGGCAATGCTGGCGCGCACGACGATGCGACTCGCATCGCAGGCACCCATTGTTCCGGTGCGTCGCAGCATCACGCTGGCGCCATCGGGTGGCGTTCGCGTGATCGTCGATGTGAAGGAACCGGCGATTTCCGCGCACCCCCCCGCGCGCAAAGAGACAGTCGCCGAGAGTTCGTCGGTCTCGTAGCGTCACGTCCGCAGCTGACCGCCACCGCATCCCGCCCCATCGTGCCCCGTCCGCGTGCTACGCCACGCGCATGGCCGAACCGAAGCCTCTGAGCCCCGCGCACAAACGAACCAGCTTCTGGACTGCGGCGATGCAGGACGAGTGCGTCGCGCGCTTCGGCCCCGAAGACGACGCGTTGCGAAACCTCGTGAAGGACGCGGCGGCAAATGGGTTTCCGCCCATCGCCATCAGCGCATCCGATGGGCAGGTGCTGCGTTTCCTGGTCACGTCGTGTCGCGCGAAACGCGCGGTCGAGATCGGCACACTCGCGGGCTATTCGGGGCTCTGGATCGCACGCGCCCTGCAACCCGGCGGACGACTCGACACGTTCGAACTCGACGCGCAGCGTGCCGCGTTCGCGCGTGACCACATCACCGCGGCGAAGGTTCCGATCGAACTCGCGGTGCACGTCGGACCGGCGCTGGAGAATCTCGCGCGGGTCGAAGGCGAAGTGGACTTCGTCTTCATCGATGCCGACAAGGGGAACTACCCGAACTACGTCGCGTGGGCTGTCGATCGTGTGCGCAGCGGCGGGATCATCGCGCTCGACAACGCATTCGCGTGGGGCGGCCTCGCGGATCCTTCCGTGCTCGGCGAACGCGCGGGCGAAGCCGAGGCGATGCGCGCGGCACTCGACAAACTCGCCAAGGACGACCGCTTCGTGACCTCGATGATCCCGACGAACGAAGGGCTCGCGGTCGCCGTTCGACGGTAGTCACACCTCGACGCGCCACGCGTCGGGAATCGCGCGATCGACGATCCAGCGCGTGAGATTGAACCAGCTCGCACATCCATCGAGGATCAACGCGTCGGCGCTCACCACGCGGGCTCTGTCCACCAGGATCGGGTCTGCATCGCGCACGAGTGTCACCGTCACATCGCGCGCGCCGGCGGCGGTGACGATCGCTTCACGCAGTCTCCCCGCATTCGAGACGGCGCCTTCGAGCAGCACTTCGACGCGGGCGGCGCCGAGCGTATCGATCGCTTCGAACACGAGGTCGATGGCGCGCGTGGTGTCGTCGAGAAGGTGGTAGCTCCCGCGCAGCCCCGCCAGATCACGCAGGCATCCGTCGCGCCCCACGAGAAGCAATCCGCCCCCGAGCGCGGTTTCGAGAGTCACGACGAGATTGAAGCCGTCGATCGAGAGAGAAGCGCCGTGCAACGCGTGCGGTTCGAGTTCCTTCGCGCGTCGATGCTCCGCGGCCGCCGGTGAGCAACACGATCGCGAGAGAACCAGTCGCGCACGCGCTTCGAGTTGATGATGATCGCCGACCATTCGCACCGCCGATGCCAGCGGGTAATCGCGTCCACGCAGCCAGACCACTTCGTCGGCCGCGCGCCGGAGCACCGCGAGCTTCCCGTCGTCGCGGAACAGCCGTGCGTCGTCGGGGTGCGGGCCGCGATGCCGTTGCTTGTGCACGCGTGCGATCGTGCCGCCGAACGCGTTCAGCCGCGACCGCGTTGATACATGGTGAAGATCCACGCTGCCGCCGCGAGCATCGCCGCCCCCATCGCGAAGACTGCCAGCGCGGTGATCATGTCGACCCGATCGATCGATCGCAGCGCCGGAAAGACGAGATACGCGGCGGGCGTGCTCATGCGGCGAACCGTTGCGATGCGCGTGCCGCGAGTCGATAGCTCAGCGATGAACCGTCACGTGCGTGATGGTCACCGGTGCGATCGGTTGATCCCGGCGCGAACGCGGCGTGCGTGCGATGCGACCGACGAGGTCGAGCGGTGTGCACCGACCGAACACCGAGTACGAACCGTTCAGCCGAGGGAGCGGAACCTCGGTGACGAAGAACTGCGCGCCGCCCGTGTTCGGTCCGCGATTCGCCATGCAAAGCAGTCCCGCCGCGTCGTGGGCGTCGACGTTCTCGTCGCGAATCGTGTAGCCGGGGCCGCCGCGTCCGCTCCGAAGGATGTCGCCGCCCTGCACCATGAAGCCTGGGATCACGCGATGGAACACCGAGCCGTCGTAGAACGGTCGGCGCGTCCACCGGCCTGCGGTCGGATCCCAGAAGTCGCGGACTCCGCGCGCGAGGCCGACGAAGTTCGCGACCGTCTCGGGTGCTTCGCGTTCGAGCAGCGAGCACGTGAAGGTACCCATCGATGTTTCGATCTCGGCGACGAGCCCGTTGCCGGCCGGAAGACCTGCGGTGGCCTGCGCGAGAGTGAACGTCCCGTGGCGTGGATCCGGGCGCGTCGGATCGGGATGCCGCGCAGTGACTGCCACGTCTTGCGGCGTCGTGTCGACGGGCGCGAACTCTTCCTCGGGATCGCGCGGTGGCGAGGCTTGTTGTGAAGTGGAAGTCGTCGCGGGCGCGGTGCTGGCATCGGGCACGTCGGCGTCGGTCGGCGTTGCCAGCTCGCCGTCAGTCGTTTGCGCGGAAACCGCGGGCGTTCCGCTCGCGCCACTGCTGGATGTTGCCGTCGCTGCGGTCGTTTCGTTCGTCGTGGAACTCGCAGAAGACGCGCAGTCGATCGCGAGGGTCGCGCTGAATGCGAAGAGCAGATGCAGTGGTTTCACCCGCGCATCGTCGCACGATCAGCTCGCTCGGTTCATTTCGTCCCGCGCATCATCGCGTCGTAGCGGCGCTGCATCTCGTCGACCGGCACCTTCTCGATCTCGTGTCCGAGAAGCCACTCGTGCCCGAACGGATCTCGCACCGTCCCCGAACGCTCGCCATAGAACTGATCGGCGGCGGGACGAATCACCGTCGCACCTGCTTTCACCGCGCGTTCGATCATCGCGTCGGCGTCGTCGAGATGAAGGTGGATGCTCGATCCAGTGCCGCCGATGCTCTGCGGTCCGACGATGCCGTATTCGGGATACTCCTCGGAGACCATCACCGTCGTCGCTCCGAAGAGCAGTTCGGCGTGACCGACCCGGCCACTCGGTTCGGTGAGACGGAACTTCTCGGTCGCGCCGAACGCGGCTTTGTAGAACTCGATCGCGGCGGGGGCGTTGCGCACGCGGAGGTACGGGAAGACTTCGTGAATGAGCATGTTCTCTCGCTTTCGAGCGCTATTTTGCGGATCGAGCCCGCGGCGTCTTGAACGTTTCTGACTTCGCGCCGATGGGCACGTGGTTCGCCGTGGCGGGATTCGCAGCGCGATAGCGAGCGGGCGAGAGGCCGACGATCGTGGCGAACTCGCGCGTGAGATGCGCCTGGTCCGCGTAGCCCGCACTGGCCGCGACATCGGCGAGCGAGCGCTTTCGTTCCGCGAGGAGCACGACCGCGCGTTGCGATCGGAGCACGCGGCAGAACGTCTTGGGCGCGAGTCCGACGGCGTCGCGGAAACGCACGATGAATGCGCGATGGCTGTACCCGCTGCGCGCGACGACATCGCCGATGCGCGCGCCACCTTCGAATCGTGCGACCGCATCCGTCACGACCGGATCGATGCGCGAGACGTCGCGTAGTCGCATCGCGAGCGCTGCCTCGACGAGTGCGAGTTGCGCGTCGATCGTGCCGCACGCCGCGAGCCGTTCGCGCAACTGTGCGCTGTCGCGTCCCCAAAGATCGTCGAGCGACGTGTGTGCTTCCGCGAGTTCGCGCGCGGGCAGTCCGAAGAGCAATGCACCCGCGCCGGGCGCGAGCATCACGCCGACCGTGCGCAACGCCGGCGTGACCTCGCGAACGTACGCAGTCGAGCGTGCGCCGCCGACGACGCTGCGACCGACGAGCCGCTCACCGCTGCGCGATTCGTCCGTGAACACAGTGAGCGGCGACGAAGCCACCCGGACGACCAGGTGCATGCAGCCGGTCGGGAGAACGCGCTCGAGCGATCCGCCGCCCTCTTCGCGTGGCTGCGCCGACGCCCACACGCTGCGTACGAAGGGCCGGAGTCTCGGGATCGGTGCGCGCGCGATCGTGTGCACGCGCGAAGAATACTTCACTCGGCGGCGTCGAGCCGGCGCTGCGCATGGTTCGCAACGCGCTGCGCTCCACATCGCGCGGCGTACTCGGTGGGCGAGCACCCGACCTGCGTGCGGAAGTCTTTGATGAAGTGCGCCTGGTCGAAGAACCCGAGGTCGTGCGCGAGCGCGGCCCAGTCGACGACGCCACCCTCGGCGACGCGATCGGTCGCCTCGTGCATGCGAAAACGGCGAATCACCCACTTCGGACTCACGCCGACATAGCGCGCGAACAACCTCTGCAGGGTGCGTTCGGAGATCGCGACACGCGCGACCAACTCTTCGACGCGGGTGATGGCGCGATCGTCGAGCGCTGTAGTCATCGCGCGCAACACGGTCGTGACATTCGCGTCTTCGGGTGGCAATCGTTCGAGCAGCATCGCTTCCACACGGGCGATCCGTTGCGCGTCGTTCGCGAATGCGAATACCTCGCGCTCGATCGCGGCACCGTCGACGCCGAAGGCCTGGTCGAGCGACCACTGACCGTCGGTGAGTTCGCTCAGCGAGCGCCGCACGAACGGATAGATTGCCCCCGGCTTGAACTTCGTGCCGACGACGAACCCCTCGCCATGCAGCATCTTGGTGAAGCGTTGCGTCCCGACGCCGTGCACCGCGGTCTGCCCGCGTTCGAACACCATGTTCACGGTCGGATGGGGCAGCGTCTCGGACTCGTATGGATCACACCCGCGCAGATCCCATCGCACGATCCAATGACGCTCGATCAGATGCGCCAGCGCGGGGCTCGGTGCGTATCGCTCGAGGTGGAATCGAACCCCGTTCGCGTGCGGATTCAGAATGCCGCGCGTGCTGACTGCCGGTGCCGTCGTCATCGTGTCGGGTTTCTACAATACGCGCCGGCCGCGTCGAGGCACGTTCCGTTCACACACTGCGATCACGATCGGAGCAACGACCATATGAGCAACGAGAAGACCTACACGGGCGGCTGTCACTGCAAGAAGGTTCGCTACGAAGTCACGATGGCGCTCGATGCGCTCGCCACCTGCAATTGTTCGATCTGCTGGAGGACCGGCGCGATCATGGCCTTCGTTCCCGCCGAACACTTCAAGCTCGTCGCCGGTGACGACGCTCTGACCGACTACCAGTTCGGCACGAAGCACATCCATCACCAGTTCTGCGCGACCTGCGGGATTCGTTCGTTCTCGTACGGTGCGAGCGCCGACGGCAAGGCGATGTACTGCGTCAATACCCGCTGCCTCGACGACGTCGACGTGTCCGACGTGCCGACCAAGATGTACGACGGCAAATCGCTCTGAGCGTCTTTCCTCGCGTCCCTCGCATCCCCACATCTCTCGCGCGTCCGAACCGCACCACACCGCGAGGGAGGTGACCCATGACCGGCGTGTTCGTTCACATCATCGGCGGTGGCACCGTCTTCCACGTCCGTCCTCATCTCGCGCTGAGCGCGGTTGCCTACGGCGGGACTGCGCGGCGCATCGCCGAACTCTGTCGCTCGCACCACGACGACAACCGTTCGCAGCGCGTCGAACTGCACCTCACTCGCATGGCGAACGCGGGGGAGGGGACGCTCGAGACGCCCGACGACGTGGCCACGCTTCTCGACGCGCTCGTGGCGGCGCCCGAGACCGGCATCGTGTTCATGCCGTTGGCGCTCTGTGACTACCGCGGCGCGATCGTCGAGAACGGCGCCCCGACCGCGAGCGGCAAGCGCGAGCCGCGTCTTCGCACCCGCGACGGCGATGCCTCGATGCACCTCGTACCGGCCGAGAAACTCATCGCGCGCGTGCGGGCGACGCGCAAAGACATCTTCCTCGTCGGGTTCAAGACGACAGCGGGCGCAACACGCGACGAGCAGTACGAAGCGGGTCTCCGTCTGCTGAAACAGACGCACTGCAATCTCGTATTCGCGAACGACGTTCACACCCGTCGACACGTGATCGTGACCCCGGAACTCGCGCGCTACGGCGAATCACTCGATCGCGACGCAGCGCTTGCCGAACTGGTTTCGATGGCATTCGCGCGCAGCGGACTTTCGTTCACACGCACCACGCTGGTCGAGGGCGCCCTCGTTTCGTGGGGCGATGCGCGCGTCCCGACCGCACTCCACACCGTCGTCGATCACTGCGTCGCACGCGGCGCGTACAGCCCGTTCGACGACGTGACGGTCGGGCATTTCGCGGTTCGTGTGGGCGAGAGCACGCTGCTCAGTTCGCGCCGCCGCCGCAATTTCAACCGCACTCTCGATCGCGATCTGGTGCGCGTCGAACTCGCCGGCGAGTCACTCGTCGCCCACGGCGCACGTCCCTCCGCGGGCACGCGCAGTCAGTTCGCCGTGCTCCGCGCGCATCCGGACTTCGACTGCATCGTCCACTTCCATTGCCCGCAACGCGACGGCTCACTCGTGCCGCGCCGTTCGCAGCGCGAGTTCGAATGCGGCTCGCACGAATGCGGCACCAACACGGCCGACGGCATCGCGCGCTTCGGCAACCTCGCCGCCGTGATGCTCGATCGACATGGGCCGAACGTAGTCTTCCGCTCGAGCGACGACCCGCGAACCGTGATCGAGTTCATCGAAGCGAACTTCGATCTCGCCGCGCGCAGCGACGGACTCCCTACGCGCGCACGATCGTCCCGAGCGCGAGATCCGGCGCCATCGCACCAGGCGTCACACCCGGGGAAATAAGGCTCGAAACGATCTCCACCGTCGGGAACACGAACGGGAAAGCAGGCGCGGTCGGAAGCCGATCGGCGATTGCGTTCTCGATCGCCATCGCTTCACTCGGGTCGCCGCCGACGCGCGGATACGCACCGACGAACGACCGCTTCTTCGCGCGTGCGTACGACGGCAGCCCCGGCAGTGACGAACTCCCCGGCGCGTAGCCATCGAGCCCGAGCGAATTGCCCGATGCGACCATTACGCCGCGCGCGGTATTCGCGACCAGCGCGAGATGCCCGGCCCGTCGTCCTCCGGTGTGCACCAATACGAGGCCGTCGCCGACGACCCACGAATGCTCCACCAGCTGCACGCGCGCACGATCGATCTCGGGTCCGTGCACGATGAACGCGGCGTCGCGCGGGGTCGGATGCTCGAGCCGCGACCACTCTGCGCCGGTGACCGCCAGT
>CBIHQZ010000225.1:0-8435 GCA_966212315.1 uncultured Myxococcales bacterium | reverse complement strand
GAAACACGACGAATAGAGAATGGTGTCTTCGGTGCCGAAGAAGCTCGAGACGCGTGCCTCGAGCTGCTTGTGCAGATCCTGCGTCCCGCAGATGAACCGCACCGAACTCATCCCGAATCCGTGCGAGTCGATCGCCTTGTGCGCAGCCGCGATGACTTCGGGGTGCGACGACAGCCCGAGGTAGTTGTTGGCGCAGAAATTCAGCACGTGTTCGCGCGGGGCATTTCCCGGCGGCTTCACTTCGATCTCGGCGGCTTGCGGCGTGACGATGATGCGTTCGGACTTGTAGAGACCGGCTTCGCGGATCTCTCGAAGCGAGTCGGCGTAAAGGCTCTTCGCGCGGTTGTACATGGCGCGCGGAGACTATCAGATCGATTGCATCGGAGAGCCGGTGCTGCGTGGTAGCGTCGCGCCGCGATGACGCGTGCAGGTGCATGGCGAAACATCCGAGCGGCTTTGGTCGCCGCGCATCTCGTGGTGATCGCGATCGCTGCGGTGCCGGCGCCCGACGGCGGGATGGATCGATCGGCGTGGCGTGACCCCGGTGTGCAGGCCGAGTTCGGGATGTGGTCGCGCTGGTTCGGAACGACGCCCGCGCGACTCGAGTCGTCCCTGTGGACGCTCGCCACCCGCTGGGTGGCCACGCGTGGCGCAGTCATTCGCCCGCTCCGTCCGTATCTCGACGCAACCGGCTCGTGGCAGCCGTGGCGGCTGTTCGTCGCGCCGCATCGATTTCCCGCGCGGCTCGAAGTGATGGTGCTTCGTGCGCACGACGGGCCGAACGACTGGCGCGTGATCTATCGCGAGCGTTCATCGACCGAGCGCTGGCACGCGTCGTTCTTCGCGGTCGAACGCGTGCGCAGCGCGATCTTCCGCTACTCGTGGCCATCGTTCGCCCACGACGCATCGGGGTTCTGCGGATGGATCGCCGATCGCGTCTTCGACGAACGTCCCGACGTGTCCGCGGTGCGATGCCGCTACGGCAAACAACGATCCCCCTCGCCCGCGGAAGCACGGCGCGGATTCGAACCCGATGTGACCTACGTGAACGACGTCACGTTCCCTCGCCGCGAGGGTCTGTGATGGGACGCTGGCCGCGATGGGTCGCGCTGATGGACCGACGCGAGGACGGCACGTCGCTGGCGGTCGCGCGCATCCTCGCGGCCGCAGACGTGATCTGGGAGGTAATCGACGCCGCGCGCACGCAGGTCGCTTCGGCGATGTGGGTCGATGTTCGCTTCGGCGGCGTGAAACCCATCGATCGACTCGGGGTGTTGAAGTGGGTCGGCGGCGCGACACCGCGCAACATCTCAGTGCTCATCGTGACGACGCTGGTCGCTTCGATCGCGATGCTGCTCGGTGCACTCGGGCGCGTGAGCGTGGCGTTGACGTGGCTCTGCTGGCGAACGATCGCGGGGTTGAACGATCACAGCGGCGGCTCGGGCGACGACCTTCTCGTGAACGCACTGTTCATCCTGATGTTCGCCGACACGACGCGCGCTCTCTCGCTCGATGCTCGGCTGCGAAATCGCCGCGGCGAAGTGATGGCATGGCCGCGCTACGTGCTCGTCGCGCAATTGATCGTGATGTACCAGGCCACGGGTCTGCAGAAGATCTCGGCCGGATGGGTTCCGTGGGGATCGCTCGATGCGCTCTGGTACGTGCTGCAGCAACCGACGTGGCAGCGATTTCCGATGCGCTGGGTTGCGCCGTTCTATCCGCTCACGCAGCTCGGTTCGCTCGTCACGTGGCTCTTCGAAATGGGCGCGTTCGTGCTCGCCATCGCGATGTTCTATCGCGCCACGCGTGAGCGCGGCGGTCGCGTGCGCGCGTGGTTCAATCGCGTCGACGTGCGACGCTGGTATCTGCTCGTCGGCGTCACGCTCCATCTCGGCATCTCGATCCTGATGGACGTCGGATCGTTCTCGCTCGCGGTGATGTCGCTCTACGCGTGCTGCGTCACGCCCGAGGAATGGCGCGCTGTGTTCGGTCGGATCGCGAAGCGCGGGACGGTCGCGCGCGCGTAGTGATCACATCGCATTGCGCCGCTTGGACCGGCGAAGAACGAAGGCTCCACAAAGACACAGCACGACCCATCCACGCCATCGCGCGTCGTGGGCTCCGGGCGCACTCGCGCACGTGCATGTCGAACCCGCAGGCATCGGTTCGGCGCCTGTCGCTGCGTCGGGGGACGCGTCGATCGCGGGCACACCCGCGTCCGGTGGCGCGATCGCGACACACGCGCCGTTCTGACACGCCATCGTCCCGGGCGAGATGCACTCGGGTCGGCACGCTTGATCGCTCTCGCACGGCAACCCGACCGTGTTCCAGTTCGCGGCCTGCTGCACGCACGCACCGTCGACGCAGTCCTGCCGACACAGACACTGCGTTCGATCGCTGCACGCACGCGCGCAATGACCACCCAGGCAGGTCAGTCCGGTGCAAGCGGTGCGACAGGCGCTCGCGTCACTGCAGGCCGCGCCCTCCTGTGGCAGCCGACCAACGTCGCATATGCCTGTGACGCATGCCTCGTTGCACGAGCACTCTAGATCGGTCGCGCACCGTCGGCTGCACCTCCCGACGACGCATTGCAACGACGTGCACTCGGGCCGGCAGTCATCCGATGCGCCGCACGCGGACCCGACACTCACATCGCTGCTCGCGCGAAAGCACTGGCCCGACTGACACTCCGCGCCGCATCCGCAGTCCGAGCTTCGTGCACACGTCGGCCGCGCGCAGACCGATGCGACGCACGTGAGCGTGTCGCAATTCGCGCGGCAATCGCCGTCGTTGCTGCAACTCGCGCCGTCGCGTCGCGCGGCCGTCGGATCCCACTGGCAGTACCCGTTCGTGCAGATCGAACCGCATCCGCAATCCGGGTCGTCGTGACACGTAAGGCTCGCGTCGGCGCGAGTCTCGCCGTAGGCGGCGCTCGTGACGAGAACGATCGCAGTGGTGAAGACAACGCGCACGAACGACCGGAAGTTCATGAACGGATTGCCACGCACGTCTCGTTCCATCTGTTTCTGCCGCGCGAATAGCGCCTTCTCTTTTCATCGCCCATGCAACCGCTGCGGGCTCCGGCTCGTCGCGGCACAACGCGCTAGAGCACGCGCGCGCGAATCGTCCACAACTCGAGGCCGCCCTCGGCCATCACGCGCGTTGCGGACCACTGCGCGGTTTCGTTCGCGACGAAGGGCGACCCCGGATACATCCCGCCACGCCACACGAGCACGCGATCGTAGTGCGGACCGAATCGCGCGAGATCGAGTTGCGTGCCGAGACGGGATGGCATCCACAATTCGTTCACCAGCAACGCGTCGCGCGGAACGGCCTCGCGATAGGTGACACCCGTGCGCGTGAAGCCCGCGGCGGCCATACCGCCCCGGGCCGCGAGCACGTAACCGCCGAGGTGCAGGTACACCGGCAAGCGCATCCCGCTCCCACGCGTTTCGTACGCGAGGGTCGCCACACGCGCACCAGGGGGAACGCGGGCAATCGCGGCATCGAGCGGCGACAGCGAACGGTCGTACGCGGCGAATCGCAGGTGCAGTGCGCTGAGGGTGACGAATGCCGACGCCGTCAGCGCGGCGCGCACGAACGCGGCCAGTCGCACTTCTCGTAACGAGCGCGGTGCTGCCAGCGGCGTCAGCCACATGGCGCCGAGGAGAGCGGCACTCGCGAGGCGCGGTGCGAGGGTCTGTCCGCGAAACTCAGCGGGCAACGCGAACGCGAGCGCGATCCACACCAGTGCCAGCGTCGGCGCCGCGAAGGTCCAAGGATCGGCGCCGCGCGGAATTCTCCGCGCGAGATCGGTGCGACGCCACCAGCGCTGCACGACGCCGCCAAGACTCACTGCGACGAGCGCGCAGAGATACCCGATCCACGGAGCACGACCTGCGACGGTGAGCCCGGCGCTGAACGGGAGCATTCGCAAGGTCGCTCGCGGCGCGCGCCATTCGGTCGGAGGCGCGATTGCGAAAGGGTCCGAAAGCGCCGCGCCCGAGAGCCAGCCGGAGGCGAAGAGAAAGAGCGCGAGCAGCGCCGCCGGGACTGCAGCGATCACGAGAAGGTGTAACGCCCGGCGTGTTCCGATCGCGCGCCGTTGCCACGCCACCGCGGTCAGCGCGCCGAGTGATGCGAGGTACACCGCGGTCTGCTGCGAGTGCGTGAAGAAGATCGCGATTCCCGCAAGGAGTAGCGCCGCCGCTCGCCATCGACCGCCGAATCGCCCGTAGTCGATCGCGAGCGCGAGCGCACCGAGCGACATGGACACCGCGAGCGCGTACGGCGCGAATCCCCAGAGCACGTTGCCGTCGACGACGAGGATGAACGCGCCGAACGCGAGCCACGGGTCGCGTCCGAATCGCTTCATCAGCGCGGACACCGCCAGCGGCATCGAGACAAGTGCCAGTGCGAGTGCGATCCGACCACCGAGCGCGAGCCCGAACGGCGCGGCGAGCGCGATGTGGAGCCAGCGAAAGCCCTGATACGGGAGGAACCACCCGGTGGTGCGGTAGTAGCGCGCAACGCCGAACGATGGATCGTCGAGACGCGCAACGATGGCGTCCTGCGCGAGATGCTCGGGCCAGTCGACGAGCGGAAGATATCGATGCACGAGAACGAGCGCGGCGGTCGCAACGCAGAGAGCGATCAAAAGCGCGTTGCGCACACGCAGGGGCTCGGACGCTCGCTCGCTCACGGACCGTTCGATCGGCTCAGTGCGGGATGATCTTGAGGAACCAGAGCGCAGCACCGACCACCGCGATCCCGGCCACCGCGATCATCGCGATCATTCCCGAACCCGACTTCTTCGGCGCATCGAGATCCGACGGACGCGACGGCGCGATCGAAGCGTTCGCCGTGCTCGGCGCGGTCGCGGAGACCTGACGCGGGGGCGCAGGCTTGCTGGCCGCGTCGTCGCGATCACCGAATGCACTCGGCGGTGCTTGCGGCGGCGAGAGGTCGTCGTCCTTTTCGAGCATGTCGGCGAGGCTTCCCGCATTGCCGATCGAGTCGAGACCCTTCTCGCGCCAGCCCGACGTTCCCTTTTCATCGCCGGGATTGAAGTCGTCGCCGAGCACATCGCTCGCCCAGCTCGAAGGATTCACGAAATCTTCGCCCGAGAGCGGCTTGCTCCCGAAGTCGTCGGCCAACGGCTTCGCCCCCGCGTCGTCGGCGGCCGCGGCACCACCGCCCGGCTCGTCGAGCGAGGTGAACCGCATCATTTCTTCTTGAATGAGCTTGTCGATGATCGACCCGTCGCGCTTGCCTTCTTTTTTGGCCTGCGCGCGGCGCTCTTCGACGACCTCACGAACGATCTTCGCAATGTCGAAGCTCGTGATCGCGAGTTGATGGCTCGAAAGGAAATGAGCGAGTTCCTCGGCGAGCGCTTCGGCACTCGCATGACGGACAGCTTTGTCCCGCGCGAGCGACTTGTTGATGATGTTTTCAAGATCCGCGGGAACCGTCGCATTGATCGCACGCAGCGACGGGATGTTCGCCTGCTGGACCAACTTCACGGTCTGGAAGTCGCTCTCGCCCATGAAGAGCCGGCGACCCGCGAGCATCTCCCACAGCATGATGCCGACCGCGAAGATGTCGGCTTGCGGGTCGGCTTCCTTCCCCGACGCCGTTTCCGGTGCGAGGTAGCTGAACTTCCCCTTCACGACGCCGGGGTCGGTTTTCTCCACCGACATCGCGGCCTTCGCGAGACCGAAGTCCACGATCTTGATCTCACCGCGCTTCGAGATCAGCACGTTCGGCGGCGACATGTCGCGATGGACGATGTTCAGCAGATTGCCGTCGTTGTCCGTGAGATCGTGCGCGTACTGTAGACCGTTGCAGATCTGCATCGCCATGTAGACGGCAGCCGAGAGCGGAACCGTCTGGTTCCGTTTCTTCATGTGCTCGATGATGGCTTTCAGATTCACGCCATCCACGAACTCCATGACGATGAAGTACGTGTTCTCGACGTGTCCGATATCGAACACCTGCACGATGTTCGCGTGATTCAAACGCGCACACAAACGCGCTTCATCCAAAAACATTCGGATGAACTTGTCGTTCTGTGCGAGGTGCGGAAGCACGCGCTTGATGGCGACAAGCTTCTTGAACCCGGCGAGCGATTCCGCTTCGCCACGGAACACCTCAGCCATGCCGCCCGATTCGAGCCGCTCGATTACTCGATATCGATTCTGCGCCTTCGTTTCAGCCATGACGGGTCGGATCGAACGTGCCCGGGTACCCCTGGGGTGTCAAGGGAATCACTGGTCTCGTCCGCGCGCTGCTCGCGCGGATTTTCCGCGAAGGCGCGCGAGTCCATCACCACGCCGGTGTAGGTGCGTCCCGTACGCGAAGCCGATCCGCGGGAACGTTGACCCCGACTGCACGCGCTTGGTAACCGCGGAACGCGGGCGCATTCGTTGGTCGTTTTGCGCGCGACGAGGTCACCGATGTCTGAACTGCGGTTTCGAGCCGAGCGTTGCTGTCACCATTACGTCCCCGCCGATCCGTCGCACGGACCCCGTCCGTTCCGACTCCCCGGTGATCCGGAGCGCTTCGGTCGCGCGAGGCCTTTCGATCTGAAGCATCTCAAGCTCGAGATCGATCTCGATGTCCGTGCGCGTGCGATCCGCGCCAAGGCGACGCTGGAGATCACGCAACGCGATCCCGATGCGCGCGTGCTCGTGCTCGACGGCGTGGGTTTCGACGTGAAGTCCGTGCGCCGCGTCGATCAGCCCGGCAAGTCCATCGAGCATCGCTACGACGGCGACCAGTTCCACATCACCGTCGGCCCGCTCGCGAGCGGCGAACGCGCGTCGATCGAGATCGAGTACAGCGCCGAACCGAAGCGCGGTCTGTACTTCATCCAACCGCGCGACAAGCGCGCCGACCTTCCGTACCAGGTCTGGTCGCAGTGCCAGGACGAAGACGCGAAGTACTGGATCCCCTGCCACGACTTTCCGAACATGCGCATGAGCACCGAGTTCATCGTCACCGCCCCCGAAGGGTGGACGGTGATCTCGAACGGCAAGCTCGTCTCGCGCGATCGCATCGAGGGCGCGCGCGATGACAACTTCGCTCAAATCGGCGCGAGCGGCGCGGCGCGTGAACGTTGGCACTGGCTTCAGGAGCAGCCGCACGTCGCGTACCTCATGACGCTGGTCGCAGGCCGCTTCAGCGAGACGATCGCCGACCTGCCCGACCTCTCGGTTCGCTACTACGTCGACCCGGGCCACGAAGCCGACGGACTGCGCACGTTCAAGCGCACGCCCGAAATGATCGAGCACTTCGGCAAACTTCACGGCGTCGCGTATCCGTGGGCGAAGTACCACCAGGTCGTCGTGCACGACTTCATCTTCGGCGGAATGGAGAACACTTCCGCGACGACGATGACGGATCGGATCCTCATCGACGAACGCGCATCGATCGACAACACCGCCGACGACATCGTCGCGCACGAACTCGCGCACCAGTGGTTCGGCGATCTGGTCACGTGCCGCGACTGGTCGCACGCGTGGCTGAACGAAGGCTTCGCGACCTACTACGAGAGCCTCGACTGGGAGAAGAAGGCCGGGCGCGACGAGTATCTCTGGAGCCTGCGCGAGAATGCCGATGCGTACTTCAGCGAGGACGAGGGTCGCTATCGACGTCCGATCGTCTGCAACACGTACGCGAATCCGATCGATCTGTTCGACCGCCATCTCTACGAGAAGGGCGGGTGGGTGTTGCACATGCTCCGAGCCGAGCTCGGGGATGTTCTGTTCTTCGGCGGGGTGAAGCGCTACCTCGAGAAGCATCGCGGCGGGATCGTCGAAACGCGCGATCTCATGCGCGCGATGGAAGAAGAGAGCGGACGATCGCTGGAAGCATTCTTCGATCAGTGGGTGTACCGCGCCGGGTATCCCGACCTCGAAGTCGAAGCGAATCACGACGACGATCGCGGGCTCCTGACGGTCACGGTGAAGCAGAAACAGACCGTCGATGAAGTGACGCCGCTGTTCAAACTCAAGCTCGCGCTCGCTGTTCACACTGCGAAGGGCGAAGAGCGTCATGTGCTCGACGTGAGCGAAGCGGCGCAGGCGTTCACGCTGCGAATCGCGGGCGCACCGAAGCGAATCGCGGTGGATCCCGACGGGGCGATCCTGATGCGGCTGACGCAGAAATTCCGGCGCGAATGGCTGCTCGATGCGCTGCGCGAAGACATGCGCGCGGTGATCCGGTGGCGCGCGGCGGATGCGCTGGGACGGCGGGACGAGACAAAGGTGATCGATGCGCTGGCGTCGACCGTACGAGACGACAAGTTCTGGGGCGTGTCGGCATCGGCCGCGCGCGCGCTCGGAGAATTGCGCTCGGATCGCGCCTACGATGCGCTCGCTTCGCTCGTGCGCGTGAAGCACCCGAAAGTGCGTCGGGCCGTGGTCGCAGCGCTC
>CBIHQZ010000224.1:0-8451 GCA_966212315.1 uncultured Myxococcales bacterium | reverse complement strand
ACGTGTCCGAGCCCACGCCGCTTTCGACCGTGCAGTTCTGATGACAGCCATCCGAGTTGTTCGTGTTGCCGTCGTCGCACTGCTCGCTCGCTTCGAGCTGGCCGTTTCCGCAACCGGGCGGCGTCGACATCACGCAGCCGGCGCCCTGTTGAACGTATCCGGTCGCGCAGACAAAGCCGCATGCGGTGCCATTGCACGTCGCCATGGTCGCGTTCGCGGGGACGGGACATGCAGTGCAACTCGCGCCGCAAGTCGCGACCGCCGTGTTGTTCACGCACGTTCCCGCGCACACGTGGCTTCCGGCCGAACACGATTGCCCGCACGCGCCCGCAACGCACGTCCCCATTCCGCCCGCAGGTCCAGCGCACGACATGCAGGCGGCCCCGCAGTGCATCGGATCACTCTCGGCGTAGCACTGGCCGCCGCACGCGTGGAAGTTCGCGGCGCAGTTGAACCCGCACGCGGTGCCGTTGCAGGTAGCGGTTCCATTCGTCGGCGGAATGCATGGCGTGCAACTGGCGCCGCACGTCGCGACGTCGCTGTCCGACACGCAAGCACCGCCGCACAGGTGATAGCCCGCGTTGCAGGTAAACCCGCAGGTCGCACCGTTGCATGTCGCGGTTGCATTCGAAGGCGTCGCACACGCGGTGCACATCGCGCCGCACGACATCACGCTGGTGTTCGAC
Source organism: uncultured Myxococcales bacterium (assembly GCA_966212315.1). Classification (GTDB taxonomy): domain Bacteria; phylum Myxococcota_A; class Polyangia; order Polyangiales; genus CBIHQZ01. The sequence continues at coordinate 7,765 of CBIHQZ010000224.1, read as the reverse complement.
GCGCATGCCCCGCCGCAATTGTGGAAGCCCGCGTCGCAGGTCAACGCACACGCGCCGGCGCCGCAGCGGACCTGCCCGTTGGGGACGTTCGCGCACGCATGGCCGCACGTTCCGCAGTTCTGCGCGTCGGTCATCACGTCGGCGCAGGTTCCGGTGCAATTCATCAGGCCGGCCGCGCAGCCGTTGGTGCAACTCGCGGTTCCCCCGGTCGTCGAGCACACCGGCGTCGCACCGCTGCAAGCCGCGCTGCACGCGTTGCAATTGGTGCTCGTGCCGAGGGCCGTTTCGCAACCGTTCGCAGGGTTGTTGTCGCAGTCGGCATAGCCGGTCTGACATGCGTCGTGGATCGCGCACGTCCCGCCCGCATCGCACATCGCGGCGCTACTGCGAACGTTCGGGAGCACGGTGCAGTCGTTCGCGCAGGTGCCGCAGTGGCGCGGATCGGTCGGTGCGAAGCACATTCCCTGGCAGAACAGCGATGCGTCGCCGCATCCGGCCTCGATGGGTGAGTCCGGACGCACGTCGGCGCTGTCGGCCCTGTCGATGCTGTCGGTTCCGTCGCCGGTGTTCACGCCGCCATCGACGTGAGCGGAGTGGCTCAGTGCGCATGCCGAGAGGGCAATAGCCGCCACGAGCGTTCGTGCGACGACGGAAGCAAGAAGTGCAGGGCGCATCACGGGATCATACGCGTCTCCGTGACTTCCGAGCGGCGACGGCTCATCCGTCGGTCGGTTCGTCCTCGGCTTCTGCGGGGAGGCCGGCGGCTTCGCGTTCCTCGGCGAGTTTTCGATAGATCGTGCGCGTAGCAATGCCGAGCAGCTGCGCGGTGAGGCGTTTGTCGCCCTGCGTCGCGCGAAGCGTCTCGCGGATGACGCGCCGCTCGATCTCCTCGAGGGGCGTGCCGATCGGCACCACGATCTCCGAGCGGGCGCGTTCGTGTTCAACGATCTGCCGTGGCAGGTCGGTCACGTCGATCTGCGTGCCCTTCGCGAGAACGACCGCGCGCTCGATCGTGTTCTCGAGTTCGCGCACGTTGCCGGGCCATGAGTAGTCGTTGAGTTTCTCCAGCGCCGCTTGCGACAGCGTGAACGGACCCTTGTTGTTGCGCTGCCCGAACACCTGGAGGAAGTGCTGCGCGAGCAACGGGATGTCGTTGGTGCGCGCGTGCAGCGGCGGCGAGGTGATCGCGATGACGTTGAGACGGAAGTACAGGTCTTCGCGAAAACGCCCGGCGCGCGTCTCGGCGTGCAGATCGCGATTGGTCGCCGCGACGATGCGCACGTCGGCGCGCGTGGTTCGACCGCCGAGCGGTTCGAACTCGCCCTCCTGGATGACGCGCAGAAGCTTCACCTGTACCGCCGGCGGGATCTCGCCGACCTCGTCGAGGAACAACGTGCCGCCGCGCGCCTGTGCGAAACGCCCTTCGCGCCGTTGATTCGCGCCCGTGAAGGCGCCGCGCTCGTAGCCGAACAACTCGGCCTCGAGAATGGTCTCGGGAATCGCCGCACAGTTCACCGCGATGAACGGCCCCTGCGCGCGGGTCGAGCGCGTATGGATGTAGCGCGCGAGAAGTTCTTTTCCGGTGCCCGACTCGCCGAGCACGAGCACCGTCGCACTCGAAGGCGCAGCCTGTGACGCGATCTCGAGCACCTGCCGCAACGCGGGCGAGGTGCCGATGATCTCGCGCTTCTTCAGCTGCGAGATCTCCTGCTTGAGCGTCTTGTTCTCGGCGATGAGCGAGGCCTTCTCGATCGCCTTCGCTACCGTCTTCGTGATCTGCATCCGCTTGAGCGGCTTCTCGACGAAGTCGTACGCACCGGCTCGCATCGCTTCGACCGCGGTTTCGACCGTGCCGTACGCGGTCATCATCACCACTTCGGTCTCGGGCGAGATGGTCTTGATCGCCTTGAGCAGATCCATTCCCGAGAGCCCCGGCATCATCAGGTCGGTGACGACGACGTGCGTGCGCTGCTTGCGCATCAGATCGAGCGCGGTCTTCGCGTCGCCGGCGGAGATCACTCGGTAGTTTTCGCGAGAGAACAAGCGCTCCAGCGACTCGAGGTTGGAGCGGTCGTCTTCGACGACGAGAACGATGGGGGTGTCGGCGGTGGTCATGAGGTGCTCGGGGTGTGCCGTGGCGTCACAAAGGGTGACAGATTGTCGAACGCCGTGACGGACTGGCTCATTCCCGAGCGAGCGATTTTTGGCGCGAGCCGGGCGCGGACGCGACCTCACCCCCGCTGCCGCGCGCCCCTCTCCCTCCGACGCCCGCGCGTAACGCGCCTACCCGAGGCGTCGTCGAGAGAGGGGCTCAGTCGGCTGAGGCGTGGGTGGAAGCGTGGTTGCGTCGATCTCGTGGGCGCATCGCTACGCCCTCAGCGCATCGACGCACGCCACGCCTCAGCGCATCGCTACGCCCTCGGCGCAGTCAGCCCCTCTCTCGACGTCGCGGTGCGTTCGCGCGCTGACTGTGCGCGACGGAGGGAGAGGGGCGGGCGGCAGCCGGGGTGAGGTGTCTCAATCCGTCGTGAGTTCGCCGCGATCATCGACGCCGTCGAAGAAGTCGACGATGCCGGTTTCGAGCGAGTACTCGGCGCCCACCACGCGCAATCGGCCCTCTGCGATCCGCTTCTCGAGCAGCGCGCTGCCGTGGCGCAAGTGCGACACCGACGCGCGCACGTTCGAACGGACCGCGGCCGGAAGAAGCTTTTCGTACGGCAGACCCGCGTTCTTCAACTCGATGACCGACGGCATGATCCGCCCCACGATGTCCTGCACGTTGTCCGAGATGCTCTTCGGCGCGTTGGCATCGAGGGCGGCGAGGGTGGCTTTCACCGCGCCGCAGCTCTCGTGACCCATCACCACGACGAGTTCCGTGCCGAACGCCGCAGCCGCGAACTCGACGCTTCCGACGATCGACGGCGCGACGCAGTTGCCCGCGATGCGCACGACGAAGAGGTCGCCGAGCCCGCAGTCGAACACGATCTCCGCGGGCACGCGCGAATCCGAACACGCCAGCAGGATCGCGAACGGCGACTGGCCGTTGACGAGTGCGCCACGCGTGGCGGACGAAGCGAGCGCCTCGATGCTTCGCACGTTGTTGGTGAACCGCTTGTTGCCCTCTTGCAGCCGCGCCAGTGACTGGTCCGCAGTGCATCGAATCGTTCCGCTTGCGTCGTGTGGCATCGAATTTCCTGTCGAGACCGCAAATGACGGTCGTGGAGAGACAAACAGCAAGGATCGATCCAGCGTAGCCTCCGCGAGAATGCGGCGCATTGCGGCGATCTGCGCAGCGACAACTGCGGCAGGCGAACGCATCGGGGAGGGGATCGCGACGTTCTGCCGCGCCTGGCTCGGCCGGCCAGGTCAGCCAGCTCCGCGCACGCTTCGCCCAGCGGAAACCGAAGCCTCGGCGCACTCGTGAATCTCGCATCGTGTATGAACGCGCGATGCCGCTCGGCGCGCTCTACGTGGACGATGATCTCCTCGCGGTCGCGAAGCCGGCCGGGCTTACCGTCATCCCCGCGCGCAACGAGGCGCCCGAGGCGTGTCTGCTCAAGCGACTCGAGATCGAACGCGGCGAGCGGTTGTGGGTGGTGCACCGTATCGACCGCGACACTTCCGGCGTGGTGCTCTTCGCGCGAACGAGTGAAGCGCATCGCGTCCTCTCGATGGCGTTCGAGTCTCGCTCGGTTCGCAAGATGTACCGCGCCTGGACCCGCGGCGCGCCAGACGGCGAAACGGGGATGATCGACACGCCGCTGCACACGGCTCGCAAAGGGAAGATGCGACCCGCGCAGCCCGGCGAGGCCGATGCGCTCGCGTCGGAGACGGCGTATCGCGTGCTTGCGCGTCGGGTGAATTGCGCGAGTCTCGAGGTCGAGCCGCGCACCGGACGGCAGCATCAGATTCGCGTGCACCTTCGTTCGATCGGCGCGCCTCTCGTCGTCGATCCTCTGTATTCCGGGTGCGATGCGATCGATCCCGACGCGCTCGGTTCGGGCTCGCCGCGCGTCACGCGCCTCACGCTGCACGCAGCGCGGATCGCGTTCGCGCACCCGCGCACCAAGGCGCCGGTGGAGATCGACGCGCCGCTCGCGGAGGATCTCGCGCGACTCGACGAATGGATGAAGCGTCAGTCGTAGCGTTCGGTGTGAATGCGATCGCGCGTGAATCCGAGCTTCTCTTTCAGCACCGTGCGCACCTCGCGAATCATGCGATTCAGCCCGCACACGTAGACGTCGGCCTGGCCGCCGAGATCGTCGATCACGCCCGGGAGATGCGCTTGCACGTAGCCGCGGTTACCCGTCCATGATTCGTCGCCGCGCGAGAGCGTCGGGACGAACGTGAACGACGGCCACTCACTCGCGAGCGATTCGAACTCCTGGCGGTAGAGCAAGTCGTTCTCGGCGCGGCAGCCGAAGAGCAGGATGAACTTCTCGTCGCGCACATCGGCGTCGTGCGCAGCCGCGAGCAGCATCGAGCGAAGCGGAGACACGCCCGTTCCCGTACCGACCATCACGACCGGTCGAACGACGGGCTCGAGCGTGAAAAAACCCTGCGCGTGTGACATCCGCAGCGATTGCCCCGGTGCGATCGTGTGCAGTCGTTCGCTCCCGGGGCCGTTGTCGACGCGCGTGACCGCGATGTCGAAGTGCCCGTCGTCGCGCGGCGGAGACGCGATCGAGTACGCGCGCGCCAGCTCTTCGCCGTTCGGCATCGGCAAGCGGAGCGAAACCCATTGGCCGGCGACGAAGCGGAACTCGCGCCCGGCGTCGAACGTGAGTTCGCGCACCGCCGGGGTGAGCATGCGCGCTGCGGTGAGTCGGGCCTCGAGCATCGTGAGGCGGAAGATGCCGTCGGCGCGGACGATGTAAAGGGATCAGTCGAACGAGACGGTCGATTCGAGCCCCGGCGCAATGCTGACGTCACGCGATCGGATCGCGCCCGTCGCGGTGCGGCACATCACGCGATGACTTCCCGGCGTGACGAGCAAGTGCGCGATCGGCGTGCGACCACGGATCTGTCCGTCGACTGCGATGGTGCATCCGGCGCCCCGCACGGTGATCGTGCTGCTGGTCCGTGCGACGGGCGGCGCTGCGTGTGCGGCTTGCGCGGGCGGCGCGGCGGCGGGTGCTGCCGGCGAAGGACTCGCCGAGCGCGGCGCGACAACGGTGTTGCTCGATGCCCGCGGCGCGACGGGCGGCGGTACCGGCGCGATCGGCGCGGGGGCGATCTGCGCGGGAACCGCGGCGGGTGGAAGTACGATCGGCACGGTTTGATCGCGATCGGGCACGAGCTGGAAGTGCAGCAATCCGTAGCCCGGCGCGCTGACCATCACGTCGAGCGGCGTCGATGCGCGTGCGACCACGGCCGCTTCCGGATTGGCGGGAACACCGTTGAGTGCGACGAACGCGCCACGCGGGGCGCCGACGAAACGAAGCGACACGGTGCTCGAAAGGGCGGCGGTGGTGGGCGCTGCGACCGTGGTCGGTGTGCGACGTGCGCTCAGCGCGATGGCCGCGCCGATGGCGACCGAGCCGATCATGAGTGCGCCGACGATCATTGCAGCGCGCTGCTTGCGCGCGGCGTGATCGACTCGCGGCGACGCCGATCGCATCGGCGGCAGCGACGGCGACACCGGCTGCGTTCCCGACATCACCGGAGCGCCGACGAAACGGGGCCCACCCGCGAGCGGCGGCAGCGTTCCCGGCGCGCGCGGCGGCTCGTCGTTCATCATCTTCACGGTCGTCGGGACGTCTTCGTTCGCCGAGTCGTAGAGCGATGCAGACGCGGGCACCGACGGAACCGTGTCGCTCGGACCGATGCCGAGCCCTTCGAACGCCGCGGGATCGAGCGATGTCTCGATGGTCGGCGACGTCGGCGAAGCAGGCGCGGTGGGCGGCAGCGGCGTGCGTACCGGTGCGGGTTCGCGAAGGTATTGCGCAGGAACCGACGAGTACTCGGGGTGGCGCGAGATGAACTCGCGAATGTCCGCAAGCATCTGGCCAGCCAGTGCGTAGCGGCGATTCTTGTCCTTCTCGAGCGCGCGATCGACGATCCGCGAGATCTCCTCGGGGACGTCGTACTCGAGCAACGGTTCGTGCGGCTCGGTGATCACGCGAACGATCTGGTCGTTGTAGGTCTCGCCGTCGAACGGAACCTTGCCCGCGAGGCACTCGAACATCACGACGCCGACGGCCCAGAGATCCGCCCGCGTATCGATGGTGCGTTCGCCGCGCGCCTGCTCGGGTGACATGTAATGCGGCGTTCCGACCGTGGTGTTGGTCTGTGTGACCGACGGCGCGAAAGCCTGGTCGCCGCTGATCGCTTTCGAGATTCCGAAGTCGAGGATCTTCACGTGCCGATCGCCCGTGACCGAACGCGTGAGGAAGATGTTCTCGGGCTTGATGTCGCGGTGGATGATCCCCTGACGGTGCGCGATCACCAGGGCCTGCAGCACCTGCGCGACGATCATGATCGTCTCGGCGACTTCGAGCCGGCGCATGCGCATCAGCTGCGTCGCGAGGTCCTGCCCGGACAGAAGCTCCAGCACGAGATACAGCGAGCCGTCGCTGTCCTCGCCAGCATCGAGCACTTCGACGACGTTCGGATGCTGAATGCGTCCCGCGGCCTGCGCTTCGTTGATGAACCGCTTCGCCGCGTCGCTGCTTTCCTTGTGATGCGGATGCAGCACCTTCACCGCGACGCGCCGGCGCGTCATCGAGTGTTCGGCTTCGTACACGACGCCCATGCCACCGCGGCCCAAGACCCGGACCAGCCGGTACTTGCCGGCGACCATCGATCCGACGGTTCTTTCCTTGGCCGCGACGGACACGCTGCTGGATTCCTCAGCTCGAAAGGGGTGTGGACAAACGTTAGCCCCGCGCATCGGGACCCGTCACGCACGGAGATCGCCAAGGGCGCGGCATCGGTGGTGACTCGGACGATCGTGCCGGACCGAGACGCGTTCGCGTCGTGCGATCCCCGGAAACTCTGAAGGCCCCACTGTCGCAGATGCGCGTACACGAGGCAAGGCGCGTGGCGGTGGTGTGGACGCGCTTCTGTGCGGATCGAACGGAGCGTTCCGTGGCACAACCGCCGCGATGCGATTGCCTGTTCTCGGCGCACGGGGCCCGGAAACGACGCTCTGCACGTACTGCCCGAAACTCTGCCGACCGGCGTGTCCGGTCTCCACCGTCGAGGGACGGGAGACCGTCACGCCGTGGGGGAAGATGCGCGCGATGGGCGAGCTGGTTCGCGACGTCGCACCTGTGGACGAGTCACACGTCGCGCCGGCGTACGCATGCACCGGCTGCATGAAGTGTTTCGAGCTCTGCGACCTCGACAATCCCGTCGCCGACACGCTGCGCGACGGTCGGATCGAAGCGGTTGCGCATGGGGTCGCGCCGGTCGAAGCACGCGCGTTCATCGACGGGTTCACGAAGCGCGAGGACAAGATCGCGCGGGCGTCGGCATCGATCGAGCGCGGGGACGTCGCGGCGGAGACCGTGTACTTCCCGGGGTGCACGAGCGTCGTGTTCGACCGCGCCAACGTCGACGGCGTGCGGCGCGCGGTGTCGCGATTGGTGAATGGTCCGTGCGCGACGATCGCGGACGCGTGTTGCGGGATGCCGTTGCTCGAAGCCGGCGACCGCGATGGCTTCGTGGTGCGCGCACGTGCGCTGGCCGCGAGGCTCGAGTCGTACGATCGCGTGGTCACGGGCGATGCGGGATGCGCGCACGCGATGCGGATGATGTACCC